>DNPC01000836.1 GCA_003501565.1 Planctomycetaceae bacterium
ACGGGCAGTTTTTCTGTCAATGATGCTGTGCTGTCGACTGAAACGATTTCAGTCGACAGTTCTTGGAAGGACGCAAGCGGTCACACGAGACTTGTGCGGGAGCACTGGTCTTCTGTGGCGATGACTCAGCAGCGGTACCACACGTGTGTCTGCACGTTGATGGTTCTGCTGTGAGGTTGTTTGCGTGAAGGGTTGTATGCATTGGCGTGGCACAATACATGAATGTAGTGACGCGCCGGCATGGAACCTTGCTTTGGTGTTTCTGCCCTCTGTGAGCGGGCCTGCTTGGTCTTTTCAGAGTGGCAGTGCCGCTGGCGTTCCGCTAGCGTTTTTCTCTTGTAGCGGCTTCAGGAACCTGTGCCGCGCGCTCCATTTTGGTCGCAAAACAGGTTCCACCATTTTGCTCGCTAGTTGATTGGAACGCGGAGGCTCAGGTGCAGTATCGAGCTGTGACAACATCGGTGGAAGGATTCGTTCAGCAGATTGCCTGCTGCTACTTACGGCACGGCTATTGGTTTTACGTGAAGGGTCGAGTTCCTGACGGGAAACGAGCTGAAACTATCGACCAGAAGCTTATCAACAAGTACGGAATCGATGTCAGTGAGTCGACGCGTGCTCGCCGGAAGAAGGCTGGTCGATCGAATCTGCAGTACATTCGTCATGAATCGACATTCGTTATCTTGGCGACTAAAGGCGAGCATCAATTCTTCGAGCAAGAGGCGAATCTGCTGCGCGACATCCGGCGCGTACCGATCCGTTACGCAGGGTATTCGATCAGTTACAAACCTGGTGGCCGAAAGAAGGATGGGAGCAATGACGACAAGTGGCACGCTCATGTCGAGATAGATCGCCAGCAGTATCTCGACCTTCGAGCATGGTTTTCGGAGCGAGCGTTAAGAGACTCTCGCGATCGCATCGCTGTGGCCTTTCAACGGCTCCCCATCGCTCCATACGCTCCAGTCCGTCGGCAGATGCACTTGATCCTCCGAGAAGTGAACCGCCAGCGAAAACACCAGGGAAGGCGTCCTTTGGAATCCGACATTCTTCCTCTTCGTCGTCGTGTTGTGCGCCCCTTTGATTCGTCCGACGGACGTAGTTGATTGCCCTGATCAGTCATTGGTTTCCAAGACGGTAAACTGCATCGGATCGTCTAACTCAATGAAGGGTGAGTGGTAAGAGATCAGTTCCAAACCCTTGCTTGGAGTTCGAAACGAGTGAACGGTGCCTCGTGGGAAAACCAGAACCTGTCCACGACTGACCTGAATCGCGGTCACGGAAGGATTGCTTTGCTCGGACAAGACCTCGAAGGTCCCTTCACCTTCGACGACGAACACGATGCGATCAGAGTGGTCGTGAGAATGGAGTGGCAAGTCAACCGTTCCGGGCTTAAAGCTCAGCCGCAGGATCGCGTCATCGCCAGCGAGTACGTTAGACGCCTTCCATATTCCCCCTGCGATCGTTTCAACTTCTTCGAAGGGAGATTCAAGAGCAAGCGGATAATCTGTTGTCAGTGCCCTCAAATCTGCTTCTGAAGCGATTGGGCCGAGGAGGTCACTCCAATCACCGTGCGCACACATAGGTGCACGGAACAGGCCCGCACGAATGTCCGCGTTCATGTTTTCGACTTGCTCTCTGCAGGCACGAAACACCCGCGACAACGAGCCGGGACGAAGAAAACGCTGGTCATTCTCGAACGGCAGAATCTGAATCATGTCAGCAACACTTAAAAAAGACAGAGAATAGTTTTACGAATCAGAAAGAGAGTGCTATGCGGATGCCATGAGACCGATGACCTGCGCACTTTCCCCACAGGAACGCATTGATATCTTGCTGGAAGAGTACCGAAGCCTAAATGCACTGCTTTTGTTTCGACTGTCTGCACTGGATCGTCGACTCCCTGCATCGGCAGGATTCACTGCGGCGGTCGTGGCGGCGACTCTCTCGCTGCCCCAGGACTCACAAATCGCTGTCTTGGTTTTGACACCGTTCGCCGTACTCTGGATGGCTCGCACGACCGTGCAACACGCGATTGCCAAAGAAGACCATTTGCGTCGAATCGAGCAGATTGAGTTGGTCGTGAACGACTTGGCCGAAACAGATTTACTGGCTTTCCAGAGTGAACATCCGAATCGTGCGAAGATAGCCGCTGGGCGAAGCGGCTCGGCAACCGTGCTAACGACATCAGTCGGTTCGGTCCTGATGCTGGTTCTATGTGTCATCCTGTTCGGCACACAAACGACCCCAGTGCCGTACCGACTGTACTTGGTGTATCTCGCCCTTGTTGGTCTGGACGTCGTCTTGGGGCCCATTCGGCTGTCTCGCTACAACTACCACCGACGTCTCAAGCTGATTACAAGCAGAGTGCTGACGCCAAGATCACACTCATAGTGTGTAGCCAGAATACACACACATAAGTGTGATGTAAAGGATGGATAGCGAACCGGAAATACTCGAACAGGTGGGAAGCATTTTGCGTGATCTGCGCGAGAGCAAGGGTTGGTCTCAAGAAGAACTTGGGTTCGAGTCGGGACTCCACCGGAACTACATCGGCGGCATCGAGCGAGGCGAACGGAATGTTGCAATTTTGAACTTGGCGAAGCTGGCCAAGGCACTTGGCGTACGACCACGGGACCTTCTTCCCTAGGGGAACCTTGATAGACGAAAACCCATTGACGGTGTTCTCGCCAGCATTTCGCTCTGTGTTGACAAGTTGCTTTCGACCTACGACTCGTCGTATTAGAAGCTCACCCGCTGAAGATTCGTATCCTGGACATATCGCACCAAGCCAAAACAAACTGTCCAACGTCCAAACGCGTGCATGTCTGGCCTCTGTTCAGGTGTCTTCAGGGCTATTCTGGCTAAACCGAAATTCAGAGAAGCACTACTCACATGGATGAACTGTTTCATCAACTCGCAGAAATCAACAAGAAGCCAAAGCCATTCGAGTTCTACACGTCAGAACAACTTTGGACTAACGAGCATACATCGCGAAAGATGCTCGACTTTCATTTGAACGACGAGATCGACTTGTCGTCCCGCCACTCGCAATTCATTGACCGTTCCGTTGACTGGATCACTTCACGTTTCGCTGTGCGTAAAGGAGTAAAGGTTGCTGACTTTGGGTGCGGCCCCGGACTCTACTCGAATCGGCTTGCCCGCCGAGGGGCGAGCGTGACCGGCATCGACTTTTCGGAACGATCAATTCGTTATGCTCAAACCACAGCCGCACGGGAAGGACTCAACGTCAATTACCTGCAGCAGAATTACCTTGATTCAAATCTCGAAGGTCAGTTCGACCTTATCCTGATGGTCATGTTGGATTTCTGCGCCCTCAGCCCAAGCCAGCGACGATGCATGCTGCAGAAATTTTGCCAAAGTCTTGCTCCCGATGGGAGCTTACTTTTTGATGTCTGTTCAAGTTCTTCTTTCGAGAATCGGAACGAGGTAACAGGTTTTGGGCCCAACCTCCTCGAAGGGTTTTGGTCTGATGAACCGTATTACGGGTTTCTCAACACGTTCAAGTACGACGATGAGAAAGTAGTCCTCGACAAATACACGATCGTTGAAGCAACCAGAGTCAGGACGATATTCAACTGGATGCAGTACTTCACGCCCGAGACGCTGGAACACGAATTGTCAAAATGCGGGCTTTGTGTCGATTCCCTCTTTGCAGATGTGGCTGGCACACCCTATTCCCACACGGGTGACGAGTTCGCTATCGTTGCAAAGCGAGAGACAATTACAGTTTAGTGGACGTCAGGAGTGCGGCTGTTTACAATAGGTTCAACGGGGCAATCTTGGTACATCGAGCGATCTTCTACTCGGCATTTCACTAGTCAGCGACCAATAGCATTCGACCCGCTGCATCAATCCAGCAACAGAGTTTTGGTGAATTGGTAAGCGCCTAACTCTCCAGTACACTTCCATAAAGCTGGATCATTGGGATTGAGTTGCCCCCATCGGCCGTGTTCTAGTATTGGCCCGATTCAGTCGATCCGGTACAGACTGGACGCCGTGCGAATGAAGATTGATGTGTCTACGACGGCCATTGATGCTTGAATGTTGCTGTCCAGCTGATTCGTGGCCTCCAGCTTCAGCTGCTTCTGATCTGGCTCTATTACAAATGTCTCACCTCGATCATTGTGAAAGTAGAGATACCCACCTGCGTAGGTCGGTGACGAAGCGAAGTTGCCGCTGAGACGCGTTTTCCAAAGTGATTCACCCGAGTTTGCGTCGAGGCATTGGAGAATTCCGTCATCGCTGGTTACATAGATGGCGCCGTCGACGGCGATGGGCGAGGGGATTATCGGAGCCGATCGACCGGTTTTCCAAGCAATGTCGCCTGCCTTCCTTCCCTCAATAGACTCAGTATGAATAGCAATCAGGCTCTTGTCTCCGTAACCCGTTGTGATCAGCACTAGATTCCTCGACGTAACAGGAGTCGAAACCGACGCATAGCCATTAAACTCTGCCGTCCACAGCTCCTGGCCGGAACGCGCCGCATAAGCACTGACTTGATTCGCGCCCGTACTTACAATAGCTAGCTCGCCATTGCTCTCCACTTGCAGCGGTGTCGAGAACGCCTTTCTATAGTGGCCTCCTTTGTTGATTGGTATCGATCGCTCCGTTTTCCAGGCAATCTCGCCGGTTCTTGCGTCCAATGCAACAACGTACCGACGCTTCATTCCATCACAGTTAAAAACCAATCGATCTTCCACTAGGATCGGAGAGCTTCCAGGCCCCCACTGATGCTCGAGTACGAGGTCTTCGTTTCTCCACGCAACTTCGCCGGTTTCTCGATCCAGTGCCGCGGTGCCGTAGGTTCCAAAGTGTACGAAAACGTGTTTGTGCCCGATGACTGGCGTTGGAGTGGCGTGGCTATTCCTCGCGTGCTTTACCACCAGCTCTTCCGGTGCAAAAACCTCGATGTCATGCGTAATATCGCCGGTATCAACATGAATACACAATGCCCGCAATGATCGCTCTTCCTCAATCGCCGTAGTGAGCCAAATCTCCTCGCCACTAACAACGGGTGACGACCAACCGAGTCCCGAAATGGGCACTTTCCAAGTCACAGACTCCGTTTCGCTCCAGTGCTTTGGTAGCTCTTTAGAGGTAGTATGATGCCCTTGTCCTCCGGGACCGCGGAACTGTGGCCAGTCGTCTCCCAGCAACGGCGCAACATGCAGAAGCCCCAAGATGTAAAAAAACACGAACGTAGATGGCTTATAGGGGGTTAGCGTCACGAAAGTAGCCTCCTTCATGTGAACTGGATTAACTCAAGTCTGCAGACACAAAACCAAGAAACCGACAAACTGAGTCGAGCATCGCTACGAGTCGGTCGTATGGTGGCGATTCTGGTCCTTGCTTTCGAAAGTGTTCAACCGAAAAACTCATTAGTAGCTTGTTTGCGGTGCATCCGGGGGAGCGCCAAAATGGTGCAGCACGTTCTTTATCAATAGCCCCATGTTCTTGTCGTTGAACACACCTAATGGAGCTGCGACTGAGCCAATGTTGAAGACTCTCCCCCCAGGTTCACGCTCCCAATAGATCACTTCGGAAATTACCTTCGTAGGGTTGTCGCGTTCCATGTTTTCGTTGGCTACATAGTCAATGATTCTGTTGTCCGAATAGCATTTAGCCAGCGATACGATGCCGCTCGGCTCAACTAGATTTGGCGGGGCGAAACTAGCCGAGAGTAGCGTCGATAACCGTGCATCATATTCATGTCCGACACAACCTAGGCCGTCTTCAATGAAACCGAAAGCGTCACCTTTAGCTAGCTCGATTCGGTGAGGAGTGTTAAGTAGAAAGTGCTCGGGTTTCTCCAGGGTGTAGTGTCCAAAATCCATACCAGAGCACCAGCCTGCAGTTTCCAATCCAATCAACTTCCAGGCAGGTTTCCCGCAGAACCGCATCAGTCCGCCACGTTTCCCGTCATCAGTGTGGTAGAGGTGTCCGACTTGCGTTGGAGCGCCGCCCAACATGCCCTCGGGATACTTGCGGCATTCCATGATCGTATGATCTTCGTTAAAACTCACCCGCCAAAAGACACTGTTGGCGGATAGAACGGCTAGGTCTCCCCCTCCGTTCAAATACTCAAGCACAGCATCATACGCCTGAGAACTCCAGTATTCGCTATGCCCAGCAACGATGACGGCTTCATATCCTTTGAGATAGTCTGGATGCCTGTCTAGGTCCAAGTCTGTGATCACATCATATGTGTACCCATTCTGATCTAGCCAAAGGTGCAGAAACCGCTCGTTCCTTGTCCATTGACTGAATATCTTGCTACCGCGATATGTCTTGTAAGGTCCAGCGACTGGCCAAGGAATGTTCACGCCGACCTGAAACGTGGGCTGCCCGTGTCGGTGGGCAAGATACATGTTGAACTTCGGTAGTCTTGGGTTTGACCGACAGAGAGAGACTTCTTCGCTTCGCCCCCAGTTCATCAAGCCTTCGGCGTGGTTGTCGGCAAACGGGATACGGCCATAGGCCATCCATGTGTTGGTAGCACAAAGCACCAAGATACTTCGCGGCTTCTGCTCTCTCGGGCGTCGCACAACAAACGAGCAATTGTATTGCTTGTCATCGAACTTGAACCGTCCAACGTAGATGCCCTGCTTGCTTTGCTTCGGCAGGCGGAATGTGTGAGCAACTGGCCAGCGACAGTCGTACAAGTCATCAGTGGCCAACCGTAGCGAGTGCCCGCGATCAAGGTCTTCGTTCGGGTCATACGATTCATCGAAACGACCTACGGAATCAGCGGCAAAGGAAGGACCACCAATCATCCAGGTTCCGTGGTTGACGATCTGTCCATGGTGGCCGTTGGGTCCCGTATCGCGAACTCGCTGCCCGGATTCTTCGTCGAAAGCCCAATGAGCGATTAGGCGATTGCTAGCCACTGGAGACAATGCCCTACCCTGAAAACGCTTCGGTGCATCCAACGGTTGCGAGCAGATCGTAGTGCGGGCGATGTCTCCGTCGAACCCGTAACCGATCCGTCTGATTCGAACACTAACAGAATCCACTAGCTCGGAATACGCTTCCCGCTTGCCGTTAACCCATAGGCTGCAGTTGCCATCCTCACGAGTCACAATGATGTGATACCACTGCTGAAGATCAAGTTTCGAGTTGCTCAGCAACGACAGGAAGCGGATCTGCCCCTCTTCGATACTCAACCAGTCATCGATCAGCTTTCCTTCAACATTAAATGGACGCACCCAAGTCTCAAGCGAGAAGTCGTCGCGTAGCTTAACGGGATCGGAAATCACGACATGCGATCCCATGTTTACTACCTGTGGGCGCGGGGGTGAAGACTCTCGGTGCAGAGTGATGTCTCTCGAGGTATCGTCCAGGTTCTCCCCCAAACGAACGACTGAGAAATCATAGGGTCGGTCCGCGCTGACCCTGAACTTGATACTCTGCCCAGGGGCAATGCTCTTTTGGGCATAGGCATGCACGCCACGAACCGGTATCTCATCGGCATTCAGGGCAACGCGCAAAACAGACACTGACAATAACAGTGCGCTCAAGCTTCTCATGATAGTGCTCGTGATCAAATTGGTTGTCCGGACAATCTTGGAATCTCCGGCAGGTGTCGAAGGTCCTAGAGTTCGTGGTGTTAGGTAGTCTGGCGGCAAAGAGTAGAAACGTGAATCAGGAAGCCCAGTCGCTCCAGATTCCGATTTCCAAGCATTCGGATACGTTGGTCAGTTGGCAGCCGGGAAAAGTCACATGAAGTCTTCCTAGCGGCGTTCGTCATCTTTCACGGATGAACTTTGCCGCATCCTCATTCGATAGCTTCCCGGAGCCTCTCCTGTTGCTCGTTTAAAGACAGCGCTCAATCGTTCCTTGTGCGAGTAACCTGCGAGGGGCGCGAGTTGTTCCAGCGTCATCTCCGAATCAGTCAACAATTGCTTGACGCGGTAAACCTGAGTTGCAGTCAGAAAGTCATGAGGGGATGCATGCATTGAGTCTCGGAACCTTCGCTCAAGCTGGCGTCGTGAAAGCACTGAGAACTCAACAACGTCGCTTACATCAATACCGTCGCAAGCGTGCTCACGAATGAACCTACATACGCGTGCAATTTCTCGATCCTCCGTAGCAACGGCCTGTGTCGACAAACGCTGGTTGACTTTAAGCGGCGGGACGAGGACTTTGGTCCTCCTTAGCTGCTCGCCTCGCATCATTGATGCGAGTATCTCTGCTGCCTTGAATCCGATCAACTCAGTATCTGGTTTGACACTTGTCAGGGGAGGATCGGAAAGTGGGCAGATCACGTCATCGTCGTCAACACCTATCACGGCTACGTCGTCGGGCACTAAAACACCTGCTCGGTTGCAAGCGTTGAGAACTTGCTGCCCACGAATATCGTTGCATGCAAACAGACCGCAGGGAGGCTTAAGCGAGATTAACCAGTCGCATAGTTGCTTCACGTCCGTCAAGCCAGCCCGCTCAATCGTCTTCAGGGATGATGCATCCCGGTGGTCGGTTTCGTAGGTCGAAAGTAAGCACTTCCTCTCAGTTGCGAGTTTGGAGAAATGGCTGAGTCGGTTTTGGGAATAGTGGGCCCCACGAAAGCCACAAAACGCGAAACGCCGGAATCCCTGTTCCCACAGATGCTCGAAAGCGAGTTCACAGACAGATTGGTCATCCGTGTCGACTTGTGGCATGTCGCTGATTGGCAGGCTGCAAAGCACGTCGACAACAGGGATTCTAAGTGACCTTAGTGGTTCAGCGATCTTCCTGTCTATCCGACCGATGACTCCGTCGACCGTCGAACGCTCCATCCACGGAGGGACCCCGGATTCGATAAGCATCTCCTCGTGGAGCAACGACCAGTTGCTGTGAGTCCTTGCAAATGAAGCCACTCCGCGGAGTAGACCGCGCCCATATGTACGCGAGGCCTCTATGAGCAGTGCCACGCTGGGGCGAACAACTTCTCTCATGAGCAAACAACCCTGGTGACGCAAATCGTTACGCGGACCGACGCAAATCATCCTCGACAGACCGCGAAATAGGGAGAAAATGAAAAATAAAGCTAGACGCAAATCATTTTAGTGTACTTAGTCACGGTGCTCATGAGTAGGTCAAGTCACACAAGGTGGCCCGTTTGCCACGCCACAATCGCGGTTTGTTTCCTGATGGCGTTTGCGCGCTTCAGTGACATTGCCAACGCAGATGATGCGCCCGAGTTTTCGCGAGAGAAGCTCGAGTTCTTTGAAAAACAAGTCAGGCCACTTCTCGTTGAGCGCTGCTTCTCTTGCCACAGCCGTGACGCGAAGCGCTTGGAGGCTGGACTCTACGTCGATAGCCGCAGCGGACTGATTGCAGGCGGTGACTCTGGCAAAGCGATCTTTCCAGGGAACCCAAGCGAAAGCCTGTTCATGGAGGCAGTTCGTTACGAGTCCTACGAAATGCCGCCCAAAGGACAACTACCAGACAATGAGATCGCGATCTTTGACCGCTGGATCAAGATGGGTGCCCCGTGGCCGAAAGACTCGATGGATGTAGCCGCTCCAAAACGCAAGTTTGATTTGCAAGCTCGCTCAGAAGAACACTGGGTATGGAAGCCAGTTGAGGCTCCCTCTCCTCCGCCTGTTGTAGATAGAAGCTGGCCAAGAAACGACCTGGATCGTTTTGTGCTAGCTCGTCTAAACGAGCAGGGGTTGGAGCCCTCTGCTGATAGCGATCGCCTTGCGCTCATCAGACGACTCTATTTCGACTTGACCGGATTGCCGCCCAGTGCGGAAGTCGTCAGCAGTTTCAACTCCGATAGTGGTCAGGATGCAACTGACCGGGTTGTCGATGAACTACTCGATTCTCCACGATTCGGAGAAAGATGGGCCCGCCACTGGCTCGATCTAGTGCGCTACGCAGAATCTCGGGGGCATGAGTTCGATGATGACATTCCCAATGCGTATCAATATCGCGACTATTTGATACGTGCCTTCAATGCCGACTTGCCTTACGATCAACTGATCCGGGAGCACATCGCAGGCGACTTGCTTGAGCATCCTCGGATGCACCCCAGAAAGCAGTACAACGAATCTGTTCTAGGAACAGGGTTTTGGTTCTTGGGAGAATCGGTACATTCGCCGGTCGACATACGCAAAGATGAGTCCGATCGCTTCGACAACATGATTGACGTGATGTCGAAGACATTTCTTGGCGTCACGGTTGCCTGCGCTCGCTGCCATGATCACAAGTTTGATGCGATTTCAACTGCAGACTACTACTCGCTGACCGGATTTCTGCACAGCAGTGACTATCGTCAGGTCCGTTTCGAATCCATCGAGCACAATCGTGATATTGCCAGACGCTTAAAAGAACTCGATGACGCATTTGGAAAGAAGCTCATTGCAGGGCTTTCCAAGGCTGGACTGAAGCCGCCGAAGCCAAGCCAAGCACCTGCCAGCTGTCAGTCGATCGTTGATTACGGCCGCCTTGGTCAGGATGAGTTTCTTCAAGACGGCTTCGTATATGGATCAGGCCCACTTCTCCCAGGTGGCTTGTACTGGGATGGAGCGGAGCTTGAAGTGGCAACGAGAGGCGTTGCCCGCAACGATTCTTTTTGGGACGGCATCAAATCTATCTCGGAAGGGAAAGTTCAAAACAATAGCAAGCTAAGTAAGCTCCCCAAGAGTGGAAGAACACTTCGCACGCCAACGTTTGAGTTAACGAACGGGAATGTCGCCTGCTTAGTTAATGGAGAAGGGCATGTTGTCGCGTGCGTCGACTCACATCGACATGTCGCGGGACCGCTACACGGTGAGACGATCCAAGCTGTCCAGCCGGGCGAGCGATGGGTTCGCATGAATCTAGATCGCTACATCGGACACCGATTGCATCTTGAGTTCATTCCAGCGAGCAATAAGCGATTGGAGGTTAGCGTCGTTGTTCAGGGTGCCACAAATGCTCAATTGACCGCGATTTTGAAACAACTGGATGACGATGCGAAACCCTTCGAAAAGTATGCCGAGGCTGTTGGCGAACTGCTTTCGGATGAATCGCAATCCAAGAGTGAACTTGTCGGCAATGCTCAAGACATCATCGATCGATGGAGGCGTGAACGCCATGCGCTTCAGCATGAGGTCAAGGTTACGTCGCGTCTTGCTCCGGCGATGCTGGATGGATCAGGGGAAGATGCACATATCTACATTCGAGGCAATGCCGGAAAGCATGGAGAAGTTATCCCACGTCGGTTTTTGTCTGCAGTCAAAGGCGATAGACCCATGCGGATTAAGTCTGGAAGTGGGCGACTGCAACTGGCCGAACAGATCGCCGATCCAAAGAACCCTCTGACCTATCGCGTTGTAGTGAACCGAGTTTGGCACTACCTGATGGGACGCGGAATTGTACCGACAACTGATGACTTCGGAGTACTAGGCCAAGCTCCAACTCACCCTCTGCTCTTGGACCACCTGACAGATCGTTTTATCCGTGATGGTTGCAGTATCAAGAAACTGATTCGGTACATCGTGCTATCCCGCACCTACCGGATGTCAAGCATTGCAGATGCAGAAGCACTATCGATAGATCCGAACAATTTGTCTTGGCATCATCGCCCACCTAAGCGACTTGAAGGCGAAGCAATTCGGGATGCATTGCTGTCACTTTCCGGACGCCTTGACGAGACTCCTTTCGGTCCCTCAGCACCGATACACCTGACGCCTTTCATGGAAGGTAGGGGCAGGCCGAAAACCAACGGCTCCCCGGATGGAGAGGGACGACGGTCCATTTACGTTTCTGTGCGCCGAAACTTCCTCTCGCCGTTCATGTTGGCTTTCGATACTCCCGTTCCATTCAGCACCATGGGGCGCAGAAACGTTTCGAATGTTCCTGCTCAGGCGTTGATCCTTATGAACGATCCGTTCGTTTACGGGCAAGCGCGTGACTGGGGAAAGCGAGCAATTGAGATTGCCGATGATCGTGATGATCGGGTTTCGTGGCTGTATCTGTCGGGTTTGGCCCGCCTGCCAACGGGGAGAGAGAAAGCTGTCGCAAAGGTATTCGTGGGCGAATCGGACGAGGTTGATCGCTGGGCTGCCTTTGCACATGGGCTCATCAACACAAAAGAGTTTATTTTCCTGAAGTAATGAAACCATGTTGAATCAATATCCCTGCCAAAGGCATCAAGCTCCACCATTGTGCCGCCGAGAGATGCTCTCACGTTGCTCAAGCGGTTTTGGCGCCTTGGCGTTCTCCGCATTGGGCGGCGGACAGGCGTTCCCTGGTACTACTCGAACCGACGGTGACAACACACTGCATGGACCACATCACAAGGTCCGTGCTAAGAACGTGATCTTTCTCTATATGGATGGTGGTCCCTCTCAGATCGACACGTTCGACCCGAAGCCCTTACTCGACAAATACAACGGAAAAGACCCAGCCAAGTTGTTCGAAGTGGAACCGACACAGTTCAACAACAATGGTACGGTTCTCGCGAGCCCATGGAGGTTCAAGCAGCATGGTGAGTCAGGGCTCCCTGTAAGTAGTTTGTTTCCACATGTTGCCACGTGCGCTGATGATCTGGCTGTTATCCGATCACTAACTAGCGAGTTCCCTGAACACACGTTTGCCAACTACTTTCTACACACCGGCAGCGGTTTGCAAGGACGCCCCAGTATGGGCGCTTGGGCTAACTATGGTCTCGGAAGCGAATGCCAGAACCTTCCAGGCTTCGTTGTACTCAACGGCGGTTTGGTCCCGCCCGGTGGTCTGGATTGTTTCGGGAGCGGTTTCTTACCCGCCAGCTATCAAGGGTCAATTTTTAAGCCAAGTGGATCAGGAGTCGCAAACATTCGCCCGAACGAGGCGAGCATCAAAGAACAGCTTGAAAAACTGGAACTCGTTCGGCAACTAGATGGCTTTGCTTCGGAGCAGTTCGGTGAGCATGACAGCATCGAATCTGCAATCCGAAATCATGAGCTTGCCTATTCCATGCAAATGGCAGTTCCAGACTTGATGTCCGTCTCGGAGGAGCCGGCTCACATCAAGAACATGTATGGAATGAACGAGGCCTATGAACCGACACGGATCTACGGCACACAGTGTTTGATTGCTCGCCGACTGATTGAACGCGGCGTTCGATTCGTTGAGCTGACCTGTCCTAAGGTGGGCGGAGATCGGTGGGACCAGCACTCCAATTTGAAGAGCGGTCATGAAAACAATGCACGTGCTGTCGATCAACCAATCGCGGGGCTTTTGAAAGACCTCAAGCAACGCGACATGCTGAAGGACACGTTGGTAGTTTGGGCGGGTGAATTCGGGCGCACGCCGTTTGCTCAAGGGAAGAATGGACGAGATCACAATCAGTTCGGATTTACGGTCTGGTTGGCTGGTGGCGGTGTCAAGGCTGGGACAGTTTATGGTGCAACAGATGAGTGGGGATACAAAGCAATTGAAAATCGAATCGAAATGCATGATCTACATGCCACCATGCTCCATTTGATGGGCGTCGATCACGAACGCAGCACATTTCGTTTCAGTGGGCGTGACATGCGTCTAACCGATGTGCATGGCCATGTGATTCACGACGTGATTTCGTAGCTCGCTTTCCAGTTCGATCGAACGTGAATCTCATGATTAGACTCATCTCGTTTTTGTCACTACTCCTGGTCGGAGCAACATCTGCACCAGGGCTTGCAGACTCGCCAAGTCTGGAAGTCACTCTTGATACATCGGAAACTCCACACCTGCGAGCGTGGGGTGAAGACGCCAGAGAGCTTATTCACAGGTGGCAGCCAAGGCTCATGAACTTACTTGCAACCAAGCCCAAAGCTCCAGCGAACCGAATCACCCTGAAGATCCGGAATTCAAACAAGGGTGTTGGTTCGACTTCCAGAAACATCATTTCTGTCTCGTCTCACTGGATCGAGAAGCACCCCGAAGACCTTGGACTCGTGTTTCATGAGCTGGTTCATGTGGTGCAGGGGTACCCTTCGGGCGACCCTTGGTGGTTGACTGAAGGGATCGCCGATTACCTGCGTTGGGCCATCTACGAGGGCAAGGACTTGGCCTGGTTTCCGCGTCCTAAAGTTCCCAAGGGATACAGGAAGGGATACCGCGTGGCTGCGGGCTTTCTCCTTTGGTTGGAGATTGAACATGCTCCAGGCATTGTTAAGCGGCTTCATAACGCGATGCGGAATCGCGAGTACTCAGACGAGCTTTTTCAACTTCAGACCGGCCAACAACTCAATGAGCTCTGGGCGGCGTATTCCGGGCAAGAGGTAAAGCAGGAGGATGAGACTTCCCAAAAGTTCCCAACGCGTTTGCCGGAAGAACTCGAGGTCAACTCGGTACAGAATCGCACTTCGGAAGGCTAAATGAAATTGAGTTCAACGATCCTCATGGCAGATGTCTCGGCAATCGGTTCAACGAGTGCAGGTTCGGAGCTTCACCTAAATGCAATCGATATCGCGGTTGCGGTACTCTATTTGGCTGGAATCGTATTCGTTGGCTTGCTTGCTGCGTGGACGCACAAGAAATCGAAGGGCACGGCGGATGAGTACTTTCTCGCCGGAAAGAGCCTTTCATGGCCGAGTATCGGGTTGGCTTTGTTTGCGACTAACATCTCTACATTGCATCTGGTCAGCTTCGCTCAAAATGGCTTTGACACAGGACTTCTGAACGGCAACTTTGAGTGGATGGCCGGCTTCACACTTGTTCTGCTTGGGCTTTTCTTTGCGCCATTCTACATTCGATCCGGGATTTCAACGTTACCCGACTTTCTTGAACGACGTTACAACCGAGTGTGTCGGGATGTGTTAACTGCTGTTTCGATTTTGACTGCTGTCGTCGTTCACATCGCCTTCGCACTCCTCACGGGAGGAATCATTCTGGAGGAGTTGCTGGAAGTGAACATGATGTGGTGCATCCTCGTCCTATGCGGACTAACTGGGCTCTACACCATCGTTGGCGGACTATTGGCCGTTGTTGTAACTGAGTGCATACAGACCGTCGTCTTGCTGGCAGGTGCCGCATTGATAACCGGTATTGCTCTTTGGAACTTAGGAGGTTCGCCGGGAGCACCAGGTGGTTGGGACGGTTGGCAGAATCTGATTTCAATCGTTGAGTCGCAGGGTGAATCACAACGAATGAACATGCTGAGGCCTCACGGGGACGCCGATGGGATGCCATGGTATGCGATCCTACTGGGGTATCCGGTGCTTGGAATCTGGTATTGGTGCGCCGACCAGACCATCGTGCAACGTGTCCTTGGTGCGAAGGATGAGGAGCACGCACGCCTGGGGCCGGTGTTTGCAGGTGTTCTGAAGATCCTTCCAGTCTTTCTGTTCGTCCTTCCCGGACTTCTAGCATGGGCGTTGTTCCAGGACGGCCGGCTCGACTTATCAATGATCACAGTGGATGGTGTGGTCCAGTCCAAGGGCGTTTACGCAAGCATGATCACGGAGCTTTTGCCGCTCGGTTTTCGTGGAGTTTTAGTGGCCGCATTGATGGCAGCGTTGATGAGCACTGTTTCCGGGGCGCTAAACTCAATATCGACACTTGTCAGCTACGACGTCGTGAAGCGAATTCTCCCAACGACTAAAGGTCGGCTGCTCGTCCGAGTGGGGCGTATCGCGGCTGGCATCGCTCTGGTGATCGCGGTCGCATTGGTGCCTCTGCTCAATCGATTTGAGAGTGTGTTCAACGGTATGGCGAGCATCATTTCTCATATTGCTCCGCCGATCACTGCCGTGCTGGTTGTGGGCGTCTTTTGGCGTGGGGCAAGTGCTAGAGCCGCGGCAACAACTCTCATCGGAGGATCGCTTCTAGGAATTGGCGTCTTCACTACAAACGCACTGCTGCCAGATAATCCGTTAAACCAACTCCCGGGCGGATTCATGATGATGGCATTCTACCTAGCGACAATCTGCGTGCTTTCGCAGGTCGCGCTCAGTGTGTGCTTACCAGATCCTCCTTCTGATGGATCGCAACAGACCGACCAAAATCAAGTACGGGGGGCGACGTTGGCTTGGAGCAGTCCACTCGAACCGTTGAGGTCAGCGGGGCAAGGTGGAATTCTTGATGCTCGTTTCTGGTCAGCCGCTTTGGTTTGTGTGATGTGCTTGCTGTATTGGTTTTTTCGCTAATTGAGATAACCCGGGTACCGTTCAAAAACTAATCAACGACTTCGTCAATCTACTATGCAATACCGCAGACTTGGACGCACAGAACTTGAGGTAAGCTTGCTTTCGATAGGTGGCCTCTACACCTCGTCACTTGGTGGTGGTGAAGCGGAAACCCACCATATCATGCGACGGGCGATCGACCTCGGAATCAACGCAGTCGATACTGCACCCGCCTACGCGGATAGCGAAGCAACTGTTGGTGCTGCGATGAGCGGTATTGAAGCACCGGTAATTATGACGACTAAGCTCGGAGGGCGACCGCAACCGTTTGATCCGCGCGACGCGGACGCATTAAAGAGTTCTGTCGATGAAAGCCTGCGTTTGCTTGGGCGTGAACATGTTGAGCTTCTGATGATCCACGAACCCGATCGTCCTCAGCAGTATCCCTGGTTCACCGACTACTCTCCGCTGCAGGGCCCGGTGTTGGAAGTCATGGATGAGCTAAAGGCTGCTGGAAAGATTCGCTATTTGGGGTTAGCGGGAACAACTGTAACTGAACTGTCTCAGCTGGTTCGTTCCGGGCGATTTGATGTTGTGCTTACCGCTTTCAATTTCAATGCGCTCTTTCGGGAAGCAGAGCACACTGTGTTCCCTGCTGCCAAAGACCATGACATGGGAATCGTTCTTGGCTCCGCGTTTGGGCAAGGGTTCCTAACCCGCCGCGACGACAGGATCCTTTGCGAACGCCCTGTTTGGCTCGCGGAAGCTCGAGCACTGCAGCTTCATGCTTACTACGATCTACTCGACCTGTCAGGGATACCGGCGTTTGAACTATGTCTTCGTTTCGCGATTGGACATCCAGACGTTTCGACTATTCCCATTGGTTGCAAGACGAGCTCTCAGCTAGAGGCTTGCGTACGAGCAGTGGAAAAAGGACCGTTGCCCAACGACGTAACGACGCGCCTAGGAGAGATTTCGTCCATGCTGCCGTGTCGACCGTTTGAAGAGCCGATGATACTGCCGCTTGGCAAAAACTATCTTGGACCAGGGATCGCAAACATGGGAGCTGCGATCCAAGTGGGCAAACTCGAGCTACCAAGCTGATCCCAGTTCTTTCCGACGAGCAATCCCCCCAACGTTCCATTGCATTCAAAAGAATCCTATATGTCAAAATTCTCTTATATCGTAACGGTCCTCGTTTTTGCGTTGCCATTCCCCATCGGCGATTGGGCTCGGGCGGATGATGTTGCTCACAGCTTTCTAGCCTGTGGCAGCAAGACGTACATCATTGACAGCTCTGGAAAGAAGATCTGGACTTATCCCGCTTCGACTCGAGATGGATATATCCTGTCAGATGGCTCGATACTTCTAACCCTTTCCAAGTCTAGAGCTTATCCCGGAGGGGCGGTCGTCAGGGTGGAGAGGAATGGAGAAGATACAGAGCAGTTGATTTGGCGAGGAACACAGTCTGAAGTCAACAGTGCTCAACCCACCGCTGACGGAACGTTTGTGCTCACTGAAGCCGGCCCCAAGCCACGACTAGTCGAGATCAAGTTGGATGGCACGATTCTCACCGAGTTTCCACTGAAGTGCCAGACGAAGAATCATCACATGCAAACGAGGATGGCCCGAAAGCTTGTCGACGGCACCTACCTCGTCCCCCACTTGCTGGATTTTGCGGTCATACACTATTCCCAAAGTGGCAAAGAGCTTGGCCGTCTAGACACGACTCTTAAGAGCGATCCAGATCGAAAAGTTCACACTTGGCCCTTCACCGCCATAAGGCACGGTGAGGGGCACACTCTCGTTTGCTGCACCAACGGAAATCGAGTCGTTGACTTTGATGCCACCGGTCAGGTTGCATGGACATTAACCAATGAAGACCTTCCGGGCGCCTGGCTTCAAGATCCTTGTGGTGCTCAGGTGCTTCCGAACGGAAACATCGTGATTACAGCTTACGCTGCCGGCCGCGTGGATCCGAACGCCCCCAAGATTTTCGAAGTCACACGTGAGAAAGGTGTCGTTTGGAAACACGTCGATGGCCAAAAGGCAGGGATTCATCATTTCCAGATCATCACAACAAACGGTACTAAACTCTCTCAACCACCTCAAAAATAGCTCCCGCCGCGCTAACACTGTTTACTTTACCAGAAACGACTTTCCGTTGACCAAAGTCCGAGAACGCTTCTCAATCTGGATGGATACGCAGGCGCAGCCAGTCGTTGTCGTACTAGCATGCGCGGCTGCATTCGCGGCCTACTTGAGTATGTATGCGTTCCGGAAACCGATCTCGGCGACAGGCTACACAGGAGTGAATGGCCTCACTTTGCTGGGAACGGTATTTGACTACAAGGCTATAGCGCTCGTCTCACAGCTCTTGGGTTACATGTGCTCTAAGTTTCTTGGAGTGAAGTTTGCCTCAGAGGCCCCTCTAATGCGTCGTGCTCCCAACGTGCTCGGGTTAATCGCATTCGCCTGGTTGATGCTCGTTCTTTTTGCGGTGACACCGGCGCCATACAACCTGATCTGGCTGTTTTTTAACGGGTTGCCGCTGGGGATGGTCTGGTCAATGTTGTTCGGTATTTTGGAAGGGCGACGAATAACTGATTTTCTAGGGCTCGCAATGAGCGTAAGCGTGGTGTTCGCGTCGGGCTGGGTGAAAGCGGTCGGTTTATGGTCAATCGATTCGTGGGGTGTTTCGCCTTTCTGGATGCCAGCTGTAACCGGTGCCCTCTTCTTTCCATTGCTACTAATCGCGTTGCTTGTTTTGGCAAGCTTGCCACCGCCGCGTGATGAAGATGTTTCAGACCGTTCGGCCCGGCTGCCAATGGACGCGGAAGCCCGTTCCCACTTCGTCCGTGTTTTCTTTCCGGGCGTCGCTGCGTTGATGAGTGCGTATGTTGTTCTGATCAGCTATCGGGCCTTGAGAGATGACTTCATGGACCTGATTCTTTCGGACTTAGGCTACGAAATCCAAGCGGCCGATTTCGCAAGCATTGAGTCCCTGGTAGGAACAGTTGTCGTCGCCACACTAGCCGGGCTTTGGTTCGTCAAGAGTAATCAGTCTGCTGTTTGGGTCTGCGCAGGGCTTGTCGCCTCAGGTTCAGTCCTTGCAGGACTTTCAACGCTCTTGCTTCAAAACGGCGTGTTGGGTCCGCGTGAGTTCTTCATTGTCAACGGAGTCGGCCTCTACATTGCCTACGTCCCACTCCAGACGATCATGATTGACCGTTTGTTGGCAACACTTGGTCCTGTAGCGACCGGTGCTTTCTTAATCGCAGCGGCAGACGCTTTCGGATATGTCTCGATCGTTGGACTCTATCTTTCAAAGAACATTGTTTCCGAACTCGTAGGACAGGCATTCAACTGGACACAGTTGTTGATGTCCGCAAGCGTTGTAGTCGCACTGTTTGTTCCCGCCACCATCCTCTACGCAGTGTTCTATTTCAGATCAAAATCCACACTATCCGCTCAGGTTCCTCGGCCATGATTGTCCATTCGAGATCAAGACCACGGTCTTTCACGCCAGCGTTCGCTTTGTTGACCCTCACCCTATCGACTGTGTTAGCAAATGCCCACGACGGTCCGGATCCAAACATGCGATGGCGTTTTGATGCGCACTCCGTTACGGAGAAGAAACCGACGACAATCGTGAAGGCGAGATTGGGGCCGGACGCAACTGTTGTCGGGAAGTACCAGCTTGTAACGGATGACCAAGGGGGTTCTCTGTTTCTTGGAGGCAAGAACGCAGGCGTTGTCGTGGCCGAAGATTTTTCACAAGTCAAGAAGCTTCTTCCGACTGAAGCGGTGACCGTTTCTGCCTGGATTTCTGTTGATCAGCCTCAGCGGTGGGGCGGCTTGGCTGGTGTTATTCAGGACAATGGTGCTGACGAAGCTGGCTGGATTTTGGGGTACAACGAGAGCGAGTTCACATTCGGACTTGCCGCGACTGGTGGTCCCGGGCATATGACCTATCTTGCGGGCAAAACGAAGTACGAACTCGGGCGGATCTACCATGTCGCTGCGGTCTACGATGGTCAGACGATGCAGTTATTCGTGAACGGAAGATTGGATGCTGAGTCCGTTGAACAGTCAGGTGCAATCCGCTACCCATCAGCCGCGCCATTCATGCTGGGAGCGTATCGTGACTCGAATGAATTTTACGGTCATCACGGTCGCCTACACGAGATCGCGATCTATTCGACTGCTGCAAAAGCGGAATGGACAAAGCACGAGTTTTCACACTATGCGTCGTTAACTGAGAAACCCGCAGTATCGATTGAAATGCCACTTGCTTTTGAAATCGCTCCATACCTTCAATACGGCACTCCACACAGCATGACAATCATGTGGAAGACGAATCGTCCAGCAGATTCGATCGTTCACTACGGTGAGACAAGTGACTGCCTCCAGAAACGAGTTGGCACAGGCCAGTCTCGTGTCCACGAAGTCAAGCTAACCGATCTCAAGCCAGAGACCCAGTACTTCTACCGCGTGGAATCAGCGGATACCCGCCCGGCGGAGAAGATTCAGGGTGAAGTAGCAACATTCCAAACGGCCGTTACCAAGGGGACTCCGTTTGCTTTCGCCGTAATCAGTGATACTCAAGGGAATCCCAAAGTATCAGGCCAGCTAGCAAAGTTTGCCTGGGAGCAGCGTCCGAATTTCTTGCTGCACCCTGGGGATCTCGTGAGCACCGGGCCGAACGATTTGCATTGGACCGAGCACTTCTTTCCAAGCATGAATCCGCTGATTCGCCGAGTTCCATTTTTTCCTGTACTAGGAAACCATGAGCAGAACGCTAAGAACTACTTCGATTATGTTTCCCTACCTGCCCCTGAGTACTACTACACGTTTTCCTACGGCAGTATGCAGTTCTTTATGATCGACTCGAATCGCAATGTCGATCCGGAATCCGAACAGTTCCGCTGGTTAGATGAACAACTCAACGCGTCGAAAGCCGACTGGAAGCTTGTTTGTCATCATCACCCACCGTATTCATCAGACGAGAACGACTACGGAAATCTCTGGAAAACGAATCGCAGCACTCGGGGTGATCTGCGTGTCAGGCAACTCGTTTCACTGTACGAGAAGCACAAAGTCGATCTTGTCTGGAATGGACACATTCACTCGTATGAACGCACATGGCCGATTCGCGCCGGTCGAGCTGAAGAATCTGATGCGCCGATCTACATGATTACCGGAGGAGGCGGAGGCAGTCTTGAAACGCCTGGCCCGATTCGCCAATTCTTTCAAAATACGGTTCGCCGCGGCCATCACTACAGCATTGTACGCGTAAACGGAAAGACAATTGAAATTCAGGTTTACGACATTGAAAATCGATTGTTCGATTCACTGCAAATTCGAAAATAAGGGTCGGTATCGAGCTAAAGAGATCATTTCATGGAAACTTTGAAGAACACTTCTGATTTGCTGGTCGTTGGCGGTGGGGTGCTGGGTGCATTTCATGCTTATGCTGGATTAATGCGCGGCCTCACGGTCAATCTGCTGGAACGCAACAACGCCCCTCGAGGCGCAACTGTACGGAATTTTGGGCAAGTGGTCCCTTCGGGACTGAATCTCCAATGGCAGGGATACGGACGCAAGAGCCTTGAAATCTACGATGCGATTCACCAGCAAGGCGACATCGGGATTTATCCGAACGGGAGTCTCTACATAGCTTCGGATGATGAAGAGTCGACACTGCTGGATGAGTTGCACGCAATCAACGCAAGTGTTGGCTATGTTTCCGAGCGCTGGAGTGCTTCACAATGCCAGAAGCGGTACCCCAACTTGCGATCAAGCTATTGCCAAGATGGCTTGTATTTTCCTCAGGAAGTTTCAGCGAATCCCCGACTGATGATTCATCGACTCCACAAGTTCCTCGACGAACAGGAAAACTATCAAGGGCATTTTCAGGCTGGAGCGACGAACATTGAATCGGACGGCAATCGAGTGACGGCTACGACCACCGATGGCCGAAGCTTCGTTGCCGATCAGGCAGTTGTATGCTGTGGACACGAGTTCGAAATGCTCTTCCCCAGTCTGTTCCGCTCAAGTGATTTGCAGGCTGTTAAGCTTCAGATGCTACGACTTCGTCCGCAGATGCAGAACCAGATGTCGGGCAATATTCTGACGGGTCGAACGATTCGACGATACGAGAGCTTTGCTGAGTGTCCTTCATGGAATGAAATCAAGGAACGTGAGAATGAAGTTGACTTCGCCAACGAGTTTGGCATCCACATCCTGTTCAAGCAGGAATCCGATGGCAGCATCATTCTCGGTGACTCACACGAATACCAGCCCGCAGCGTCATCCAGTCAGATGGGCTTCGACCTAAGTAACGACATCAGTGAGTATTTTATCACGGCTGGCAAAGAGATCTTCGACCTTGAGCACTGGGATGTTGATTCGTCCTGGTACGGAGTTTACAGCCAGACGAGTCACCCAGACGGCATTTTCAATCAAACAGTCGATGGGAACATTCACATCGCTACAGGGATTGGCGGAAAGGGAATGACAAGCAGCGCTGGCTATGCAATGCACCATTTGGGAGAAATCTACGATGATTGAACTCGTTGTATTCGACATGGCTGGGACGACCGTTGATGAAGACAATGTTGTCTACAAAACGGTGCGCGCGGCGATCAACGCGGCTGGGCACGATTTCACGCAGGACCAGGTACAGGCTGCCGGAGCTGGGAAAGAGAAGTCTCAAGCAATCCGCGACGTGTTGTCGTCCAAGGGAACATTGCCTAAAGACGCGGAAGTTGCTGTCATCTTTGAGGATTTCAAGGAGCGACTTCGGGTTGAGTATGAAAATCTAGAGGTGAAGGAACAACCCGGTGCTTCCGAGCTTTTTCAGGAGTTGCATGCTCGCGGAATCAAGGTTGTTCTCAATACAGGTTACGATCGAATGACTGCAGAATCACTCGTCGAGCGAATCGGATGGAAACTCGCAACCGACATTGATGCTCTCGTTACCGCTAGCGATGTGGTCGATGGGCGACCCGCACCTGATATGATCTTTAAAGCGATGGAGCTTACCGGTGTTGGTGCTCCAGAAGCTGTGGTGAAGATAGGCGATTCAGAAATCGATGTTGAAGAGGGAAAGAACGCTGGGTGCGCGATAACAATCGGGATAACGACAGGAGCACAGTCTCGAGGACAATTGCTTAAAGCGGACCCAACGCTCGTGATCGATCGCTTGGCCGAGGTCCTCCCGCACATTGACGCGACCGGAGCGGCTTGATGCTTTCAACTGACAACAAGAGTTACATAGATAGGGGAGCAAAGATGATGGTTCGGCATCTCGCACTTTTGGTTTTCTTGCTCGTGGCAAGTACTAAACTGTGTGCCCAAGAAGCTGATCGGCTCAAGCTTCGAGTGCTCACGTATAATATTCATCACGGTCAGGGGACCGATGGTAGGTTGGACCTCGAACGTATTGCTCAAGTCATCAGTGACACTCGGCCTGACGTCGTCGCACTCCAAGAGGTCGATCGGAACACGAATCGATCGGGCGGCATAGATCAGGCTGCGAAACTCGGGGAACTGACAGGCTTGAATCATGCCTTTGGGACCGCCATGCAGTACTCCGGCGGTCAGTACGGGGAAGCGATTCTGACCCGGTTTGAAATCCAGGAAGCAAAGACCTACCGCTTGCCTTTTCGTTCAAAGCAAGAACCGCGGTGCGCTCTTGCCGCCGAGATTAACGCCGGCGGCGGCTTGCCTCCCATTCTCATAGTTGGGACTCATCTCTGCCACCAGAGTGAAGAGTCGCGAATTGAACAGTCGGAGCGAATCAATCGCTTGTTCGCATCCGTGAAGAACGAAGTCATTCTAGCTGGTGATCTGAACGCACGGCCCGGCAGTAAGCCAATGAAAGTACTCTTGGACGAACATTGGGTCGATGCGATCGCTCCCATGTCACGCATCGATTACGTTCTGTTTCGGTCCTCTTCTCCTTGGAAGGTAGCAGAGGTGCAGATCATTGATAACCGAATCGCGTCGGACCACCGCCCTGTGCTAGCTGTCCTTGAGTGGAGCGGAGGTTGATATCTGAACTCGTTGCTTTGCAGCGAGTCCTAACACACTGTCCAACGCGTCAACATTGGCGAGTCCAAACCCTGGGAAGAAGGACCAATGATCCGAAGCATCTTTCTAATCACATTAAGCGTTCTCGCGTCAATCGGGCACGGGAAGGCTCCACCGATTCAGTCCATCAATAAGCTGTCGTGGGGAGCCGAAAATGGACGTCAGGTTGCTTTACTTTCGCCGGAGCAGGAAGTCGCAGCGCAGGAAGTGTTTTCTTTCGCCCTGTGGATACGGCTAAGTGGTGAGGGAGAAGGTCATCCAAGCTTGGCTACCAATAAGCTGTGGGATGGGAGTGAAATCGTTGATTTGCTGAGCACCAGCAACATGGGGATTACCCTCAAGGGAGGAGTTGATCGCGGCTGGGCACTCGCCGTACAACCTAATGGATCCTGGGCTTGGAACACTGGCAACGGAAAGAGCCGTTTGGATTATCTCCCAACGGTCGCACGGCAGCCGATTCTCGATGATCGTTGGCATCTGCTTGCATTTAGTATCGATGAAACGCTCAATGAAGCACGGCTTTACTATGACGGAGTAAACGTTGCTATCTACTCTATCAACGGCTTCACTGGGCTGTCCGATGGGCTTCGTGCCACAGTCGGTGGTGACCGAGTCAATAATCCACCTGACACTCCAGTGTCAGGAACGTTGGCTAATGCACGGCTATGGAATCGTAAGTTGAGCGATGAAGAAGTGTTCTCCATCTACTGCGAACGATACCCGAACGCGAGACAGGGAGCTTCGGCAGAGCATGTTGAAGAGATTAAGGTGCTGAGCTGGAACATCTGGCATGGTGCTCGACACCCGGGAACCAAGAAAGGGATTCAACAAGCAGTTGACATAATCCGCAGCACTGAGGCAGACGTGATCACCATGCAAGAGACGTATGGTTCGGGCCCCGCGATTGCTGACCAATTGGGCTACTACTTCTACTTAAGATCCAGCAACCTTTCGATACTGAGTCGCTATCCGATCGAAGATACACACGACCTATATCAGCCATTTCGCCTTGGTGGTGCATCACTGAGGCTTTCCCCCTCTCAACAATTGAACGTCTTTTCTCTGTGGATCCACTATTTGCCCGCATGGCGAAGTGACGCCTACCAGTCCACGGCCACCGCCGAGGCGCTGGTCGATGGTGAATGGAAAACACGCGCCAAAGAGATACAGGAAATCCTCAAAGAGCTTCAGCCGTTCATCGAGAACTCGGACAAGGTTCCCTTGATCGTAGGTGGAGACTTCAATAGTCCTTCGATACTCGACTGGACTGAGTCTACAGAGAGTTGGCATAACGGACTCGCCGTTGAATGGCCTGTTAGCGAACAAATGCTTGAACAGGGATTTGTGGACAGCTATCGCTATATTCACAGCAATCCGCTGGAACACGCTGCACATGAGAAGTGGAATGGTGATGCGAAGAAACTGACGCACCGAATCGACTACATATACAGCCAAGGGGAATCCATCAAAACGCTCTCGTCTCAGATGATGAATGACCACAATGGCGAGTGGCCCAGTGATCATCCGGCCGTGCTCACAACGTATCGGATGCCTACGAAACCAATGCGTGTCATCACGTACAACGTGTTGGAGGGGTTTCGTGGCGAACGCGGTGAAGAACGACGAAAACGCGTCGCTGCCTGGCTCCGAAAACAGGAACCAGCGGTTGTCGCCTTTCAAGAGCTCAACGGATATTCCCAAGAGCGACTTCAACGTGAAGCATCCCTGTGGTCGCACAAGTATGCAGAAACACTAAAAGAAGACGGATACATCGTTGGATTGACGTCGAGGTCCCCCATCGAGGTCGTTGAGCGACTTCGACAAAGGATGCACCATGGGATGCTTCACTGCCGGACCGGTGGTATCGATTATCTTGTTATCCACCTCTCACCGTTTAGGTTTAAGCACAGGCAGAAGGAAGCGGAGCTTATCATCGAACGCGTTAAGAAGGTGCGTGCAGAGAACCGGCCAGTCGTCGTCCTAGGAGACTTCAACGCTTACTCACCTTCGGACCGACATCTTCACACGAAGAACTTGGAATTGCTGCACAGATTGGCGGCGTCCGATGCTCGTCACGATCACGTTGAGAATCTAGATCGGGGTAAAATTGATTACTCAGTAATGCAGTCACTGCTGCAGATTGGACTGGTCGATGCGTACGAACGGAACGAAACGGTTGGTGAGACAACAAAGCCTCGAATCGATTTCATTCTCGTATCGCCAGATTTAGCCGAGCGAAACAGTGCAGCGAGATGGTTTACGACAAAGGCGCACGAGGAAATGTCCGACCATTTTCCAGTCTCAGCTGATTTTCGTTTGCCAGCGATTTCATCCAAACAGTAGTTCTTAAGGACTCCCCAATCCCGTTCGCATTTAAGCCTTACAAGAATACGCTTTGAACGAGCCAAGATCATCACAGCTCACTATCGTTGTGGTGCAGAAATTGCTAACTGCATGGCGTTGATCTTGTCTATCGTTCCTGGCTCTCTTGGGCGACGCTGCTCAATTGTTATCCGATCAAGTATCTGCGATTTACCTAGGAAGCCTAACTCATCTGGGTTCTACCATGCCTGAACGCCGAATGCATCTTGTGTTTCCGAACCTAACGGCTGCTCGCGACGACCTCGAACACGTGCGTTTGGTAGGATACGACTTAGTCGGCAGTTGGAGCCTCGCCCAGATTTTTCACCACCTAAATCTGTCGATGGAGATGACCCTGAACGGGGCAAACTTCACTTGTCCTGCGTTCCTTCGACCGTTCTTCCGCGTCGCAATGATCGACCCTGCGTCGCGGAAGACCATCAAAGCTTCGAGGCAAAGCACCGGAACCAATTGTTCCTGATCAAGAACCGAACGGGGAGTTGGTGGTAAATCGTTTTTCTGAGTTATCAGATATCCTCATGCGCCCAGAAACACCGTTTGTCGAGACATACCCCATGCTGGGGCGATTGGACCGCTAACAGTGGCTGTTGCTTCAGCAATGGCATGCCGCACACCATCTGAGTTTTGTGGTGCCAAGGACTGACGAAGGTCACGTCCACGGATAAAACTCCTGTTCTTTCCTGCCTCGATTTGGCTAGCCTTCCAAAAGTCGTGTTTCCAAGCTTGAGTTCAAACACCGATCTACAGGTTGCCAGCTCAGCAAGTTCGATTCGAGGCTTGGAACCGAGCAAGACCGAGCTGATGAATAAATGCTGCCAGTCGCGTTATCCGAGTTGGCATTTTCGTGGCACAGCGTCGATGCTCGTGGCTTCCAAACCACTTCCAATTCTTAAGGGATAAGTGTTATGACCGATTCTCGAATGACTGTATCACGCCGCCGTGCGATTGGTAGTTTTGCCCTTGCTGCGTCTTCATTTGGTTTTGCGCGGAGCTCGTCCAATGCATCCGAACCCCATGTTTCCCGACTAAGTCGGATCCAGCTTGGCTTAGTCGCGGATGTACACCAGGACATCATTCATGACGGCTATGCCCGTATCACGTCCTTTATCTCCGACATGGTGCAGCGAAAGCCAGATGCGATTCTACAACTTGGGGATTTTGCTCTTCCAAGGCGTCGCAATCAGCCTTTCCTTGACGTCTGGAACTCATTCGATGGAGATCGCTATCACGTTCTTGGAAATCATGACATGCGAGACCTCGGTTTCAAGAGAGAGCAAACTATGGAGTGGTGGGGAATGAAATCACGTTACTACTCGTTTGATGTCGGTGGCTGGCATTTTGTCGTGTTGGACGGCAACGATCCCAACCCCGGAAGATGGTCCGGGTACGTGCGATACATCGGCGAAGAGCAACGCGAATGGCTAGAGGCTGACCTTAGACAAACGTCAGCACCGACCATTGTATTTTCGCATCAGCAGTTGGAATCTGATTCGGGTATAGCGAACAGCGGTGAAGTGCGGGAGATACTTGAGAACGCAAATCAGGAGGCCGCGCGGACGAAAGTGATCGCTTGTTTCTGCGGTCATCATCACACCGACAAGCTGACTGAAATCGCGGGAATACGGTACATTCACATAAACAGCATGTCGTACAAATGGGTAGGCGGGAACAACGCTAGACTCAGGTTTCCCAAACACATTGAAGAAACCTACTCAAATGTAAAGAAGACGGTTCCTTATCAGGATCCCCTTTACACAGTGTTGACTCTTGATCCCGACAGCATGACGATGGGATTGGAAGGCAGGTCGACCTCTTTTGTACCGCCGTCGCCGTCAGAGATGAGGCTTCCGAATGCGGAACAAATGAAGTCGCAAATCTCTTCCAGGACGCTGAGAGTGAGTCTTGGTTGATCAGGCTGTAACCTCCTTATGCGCCCGAGATTGATCGCATGGTCTTTGGCGCGAGCACCTAGCTGAGCCACGATCAATTTTAAGTGTCGCAGAGCGGTTAGGTGCTTGCCTGAGTTCAACATCCAATTCGCCTCGCGATGTTTCGCAACAAGCTGCTCGGGCGTGTGCTGAAGTGGACCACGGTTATCGCGCTCCGGCAGCATATTCTTCAATGGACTCGCTGATTCATGTAGCGTACCTCTCGAGGAATTGAAGGACAGCCTGGTTAAACTGCTCAGGTGCATTTCTTGCGATGAAATGACCTGCTCCGTCGATCCGTTTTAACTCTAGCGGTCCATTCAGGTGTTCGCGACCCACTACAAGTTGCTCCATGCCGATGTGTTCATCGTCAGTCGAATAGACCACAGCAAAGGTTGCTTTGTGTTTGGCAACGGAACCAAACCTCCCGGTCTGTCGGGGTTAGCATTTGCATGATACCAATTCACAACTCCACAAAGTGTTCGATCCACTGATCTGTGTGCGGGTGGTGTTTCATCCAAGAACGAAACAGAGCCCAGTCGTCATGCCTCAATGCATCTTCTGCAACCTGGAAGTTGAACTAAAGCATGTACCAAGACATTCGGCTTTGTTGTAAACCAGCGCTCAAGAAGCCATTGATGTGACTAACGTTCTCACTAACCGCAGTGAGCACACGCTCCGGGCTAAGCGCTGTTAGCATCCACCCTGGGATTGAACCGCGGTCACCAAACACGATGTGATATGTCTGAATGCCCATAGCGTCAACGACGCCTAGCATATGCTCGTAGTCTTATTGCCCAGTGTAGTATTCAATTTCAGGAGGTCTGCCTGACCCGCCTGCACCAAGCAAATCCAGGATCACAACTCGATACAGGGCTGCCCGAAACGCTGGCACATTAAACCTGAACTCCTCCGAGCTAGCGGGGGCACCGTGAAGCATAAATATGACCGGTTCGTCTGGCTCGCCTTCATCGTAAACATTGAATTTGAATCCATTGACTTCGATCGACTTGTACTTCGTGGCCTGGAGTGGGGGGGGCAGTCAGCTGTGCCATCGGTTGTCCCTGTTTCTGAATCGAGTGTATAGCAGCGCCGTCGCTTCGTGACGGCAAACCTTGATCACCAGGCCACGATCTGCACTTTTGGTTACCTACAAAACAGATGCTCTACGGATTAGTCATCGGTCGGATAGAGGCAACATCGCTTTCATTGATTCCTCGACGCCCTTTGGGTCTTCTTTCAGTGAAGGAAGAATCTGTTTCGCGTAATCGCCCGGGTATACATCCTCGATGCCTTCTTCTATGGCATCGATCGATTCTGTCGCGACCTCTTCAACGGTCGCTTTAGGGTCGGGGTAATTCTTCGCCAAAGGCGTGTCGACTTGAGCAGGCATCGATCCCACTACGAGTGTGCCTTGGGAAGCCAGTTCCGCGCGTACCCCTCGTGTTAAAGAAAGGGCTGCCGCCTTGGAAGCCGAGTAGGACCCTGCCATTGGCAAAGTCACGTTGGACAGCAGTGATAGGATATTGAGTATCGCACCGCCGCCGTTGGATTTTAAGATCGGTGCAAACGTGCGGATGACCCGCATAGGACCGAAGTAGTTCACATCAATTTCGGATTTCGCCTAATCCAACGTTTCGGCGGATAGAAAGCCCTGGTCAAATGAGATGCCCGCATTGTTAACTAGCAGTGTTACGTCCGTGGCCAATTCCGCGGCCGCCTCCACGTCGTCGCTGGAAGTAATGTCGACTTTGACCGGCACCAAAGCGTCTCCGTAAGTTGCTTGAAGGTCAGCTAAGCTCTCTGGCTTTCGGGCCGCGGCGTAAATCTTACTCGAACCTCGTTCAAATAGTTCGTGAACGATCGCGGATCCAATGCCACCGTTTGAGCCTGTGACCAGAGCGACGCTTCCTTTGATATTCATGATTTGTTTCTTCCTTCTTTACTAAAAAAACGATTAAGCGTAACACTCATCCCGGGCGGGCGATGAGCAATCAGTCTTTCCGCCGAGCCTCCGCTACCCCCTGCGTGTTCTCGTAGAATTGTCCACCTATGATCTTGCCGTCTTTCATGTCAAATCGCGACAAGAAATCGCTGTTAACGGTCTTACCTGTTTCTTTATGACGGAAGACAAAGTTGCCTTCGACAAAAACGCATTCTCCCGCATCGGTGAAGCGAGCGGGATTGAATTCTAAAGCTTCAAACTCGGAAAAAAGCTCAGTCACTAGTTGAACGTACCCCTCCTTTCCTAGATGAGTGTGGCCTGCCCAAGGAATGGCATCACGTAGAGTTTCGTTGTCTGCCGATCCAACGATCCAGCTGAAATCTGGCTGGGCGAATGAACCAAATGCAGTGTCGAAGTCACCTGCGTACTGTGCATCTAAGAAACCCTTGACGACGCGAACGTTGGCGGAATTATTCACAGTATTTTCCATCTTGTTTACCAATGAGTTCTAATCTCACTATCTGTGTTGTCAAAAACGACATTGCCCTAGAATGAAATAGAAATAGCAGATAAATCTCTCTCGTCTAATCAACTAGGAGCACCGCCTTTCCTGAGAACTTGCGTGACAATAAGTCTGCTGCAAGCCTTGGGGCTTCTATCCATGACGCGGACGTGATTTTGGGAGACTGCAACAGTTTTGAATCGACTAGCCGAAGAAGTCGCTTAAGAGCCACTGAGGATGATTCGATTTCTGTTTCTGAATACAGTGTGAGTCCATAGATTCGTCGCTGTCCACCATTCCCAAATAGATCAGGATGCGGAGAGAAGCTCGATTCATTGCTGCCGGAGACTCCGTAGGAAACCAGAGTCCCTCCTTTCTCCGTTACAGAAAGCAAGTGATGGAACAACTCACCGCCCACGCCGTCGATTACGAGGCGATGGCTACCTTCTGCATCGAGGCCAGTACCATCTGAGCTGACAATGACGCCGTCCGCACCAAGTTCCTTGGCAAACGCGACCTGGTCCTTTTTGCGAACCAGAGCAACGACTCTGGCACCACTGAGCTTCGCGAGCTGTAGGGCGAAGAAGCCTACGCCGCCGGTTACTCCCGTGATGAGGGCAGAATGCCCAAGAACACGGTCCCCTTTGTCCACGGCAGCTAAGGCAGTCAGGCCGGCAACGGGAAGTGTTGCAGCTGATTCGTCAGAAACACCGTCGGGGACAAGCGCCATATAGGCGTGCTCTCCGATAACAAACTCCGCGAAGGCATCCATCTCTGGCCGCCAGCCGACGACACGCGCTCCTTTCGCTGGCCCGCTTCCATCGGCCGCTGGTTCTTCGACTACGCCAACGTAGTCCCATCCAACATTCTTGCCGATGGCGTCTGGCGATTGGGCTAAGCCAATTTCACCTCGATTCAAGGAGAAGGCTCTTACTTTCACCAGGCTTTGGTGTGCCGCCACCATCGGCCGTTCGTCGTCAATGAATTGCAATCCACCAGGTTCCTTCGAATTCATTCTTATTCGTTTCATTGCCTTAGATTCCTTTATATGTTCGCCATTCAGACTTCGATGCCACGGATGATTGGTTCGGGCTCGAAGTTCTGTGGGTAGTGCATTCCTCGTTCGACCGTCAGGTATGTCGTGATATCGAGCGTGTGGTCGGCTACCCAGAATCGGTTCACTTTGCCATGGTCGTGCCAAAGGATGAAATACTCGACGGAAGTGCCTTTGCGTCCAGTCGGCGCAAGGCCGAAGAAATCCTCCACGTGCTGCCAGTTGAGATTCACAGCGATGGCCGCCCGATTCACTCCATACAGCTCGTCAACCAGGTCAAGCCTCGGCCGAAAAGCAGTCTGGAACGCTCCTGCCCAGGCCTTCAACGGTTCAATTCCCTTGATTGGTTGCGAGCCGACTGTACTTCTGAGGTCAACGTCTGATGCAATTACTTCATCCCAAAGTTCGAGCTTTCTTTCGTTGAATCCAGTGTACACCTGCCTCCCTATCCGCTTCGATTCGGCAAGAGCCGACTTAACTTCTTCACCAGACATACCGTCTATATTCGTTGCTAATTCCGACATCCTGTTGCCTCCTGTGTTCATGTTCTCGTGTCGTCTGCAGAGCCTACGACTTGCTGGAAACCGACCAACTAGGTACAGCACAATCGCTGTGAAGTGTCAATTTTTATCTTTCCCTTCACGTTGAGTCTTGAACATTGGTGCAGTCGAAAAAAAACTACGACTCCGGATTTGAGTGTAGGAAACCTCGCAGCTCTACCAAAGAGACTCTGCTTTTCGAACGGTCTCAGCGTTTTAGTTCCTATGAAGCAGTTTCAAAACTCTGATCCGCAATATCTGCCGCAAGTTTGAAGCCTGGACACCATTGGCTTGCAGGCGGCAGACCAACGCGATTTCCTGAGACACCTATGCCCTTCACCGGTCCGTGCTCCCGTACGGCCTGACGGCGCCATTTTTCAAGGCAAGACAGACCGGGAGACGCAGCTTCCGGTTAGCTCCCGCCATCGCCAGTCGATGATCTGCTGAATGCGAATGGGCATTTGGGCGATTGAAAACAAAAACAGCACGATCGTTCAAGACGCATGTGGGAAAACCGACGACGCTCTAGCCGTGGCCTAAAGGAAACCAAACAGAAAAGAGAACTTTATGGATCGTCGACTATGTGTGCACAGAGCTCGTATCTTGGCCATGTCCTTGGCTCTTCTCATTGCAGGTTGTAACGAGAATGCATCACAGCCTCCCGCGGCACCGCCAACCGAGGTCTTTGTTGCAACACCTCTTGTTCTGTCTATCGTTGAATGGGACGAGTACACGGGGCGTCTAGACGCCCTCGATTCTGTTGAGGTGAGAGCTCGAGTAAGCGGGTACTTGGAGTCGACACACTTCAGCGAGGGACAACTGGTCGAGCGTGGAGACCTCCTCGCAGTCGTTGATCCTAGGCCTTTCGAGGCAGCACTAAACGCTGCTTCCGCCAGGCTCGAGGAAAGTCGTGCTAGGCTCGCTGAATCCGAGGCACTACTGCGTCAAGCGGAAGCTGAGAAGGCTGACTCTGACGCCCAGCTAACGCTATCCAATAGTCGTTTGGCCCGCGCAAATCAGTTATTGTCTTCCAATGCTATCTCTCGAGATGAAGTCGATTTGCGAATCAGCGAACAACTTCAAGCAACAGCAGCAACGGAAGCAGCGAATGCAAAGATAGAATCCGCGAAAGCGGGCATCGCTACATCTAGTGCGTCGATCGAAACAGCGAAAGCCAATAGGGAAGCCGCAGCGATCGATCTTCAATTCACACAGATTCGGGCCCCAATCGACGGGCGAATCAGTCAAAGATTCGTAACTCAAGGGAATCTAATAAGTGGTGGCTCGAATCAGTCTACTCTCCTCACCACCATCCTATCAACCAACCCGATTCATTGCTACTTCGACGCAAACGAGCAAGCTTTTCTGAAATACGTAAGGCTGTCTCGCTCGGGTGCACGTGGAAGCTCAAGGGAAGTGAAAAACCCAGTGCTTGTAGCCTTGGTTGATGAGGACGGATATCCGCACACCGGGCACATGGACTTTGTCGACAACCGGATTGATCCAAACACGGGGACGATGCGTGGGCGCGCGATTCTAGACAATAGCGATGGCTTGCTGACTCCAGGACTGTTCGTAAGTCTGCGGCTACCGGGAAGTGGAAAGTACGATGCTATTCTCATTCCAGATAGCGCTATTGGCAGCGATCAGTCGGAGAAGTTCGTTTACGTCGTCAGCGAAAAAAGTAGTTCGGGGGGGGACGAAAGCAGGAAGTTGGTTGAGCGTAGGGCAATCATCCTTGGTCCTTTGTCTCATGGCTTGCGCATTGTTCGCTCAGGAATCGAGGGGGATGAGCTGATTGTGACTCGCGGGCTTCAACGCATCTACCCAGGCGTCGAAATTGTACCACGCGAAGAAGAGATATCGGCGGAGGGTGGTGTGTCTCTACCAGAT
>DNPC01000596.1 GCA_003501565.1 Planctomycetaceae bacterium
GTCGCCGCCCGGTGCTTTTAGACGTTTCGCCTTAGGCTTCCCGCTTTGCAATCGAGGCTCTATTCATGTCGCTGGAAAAACCCCCAAGACTCTCATGGCTTGCAATCTTCTTGTTTGCCCTCTTCCTTTCCTCGGTTGTCCGCGGCATTTCTACTGCCGTATCCCTGCCGGCTGACCACACAGTCACCGACATCGCCTTTGCACTGCTACTCAGCGGCGACATCCCCATCATCATTTTCCTTTTGTGGGCGACTGCGATCGTAGTTTCTCGCCATCTCCGCAACCGAGAACCACTCGTGATTCAATCAGTTCGGCATCATGTGGAGACTCAAGCCCCATCGATAGCCATTCGTCGCATCCGGATTGTCGGTGATTCAACTGACGGCAAAGCCCAAGTCTTGGTTCAACACAGCATCTCGCCACCGTCGTATTCGCTTTACGAAGTCGATCCGACGTCACAGACGGTCATACATCGTCAAGACTCCACGCAACTTCCGCCGGACATCAAATTGACGGCATAACGAAAAGTGCATTGGAGTTGCCGGTCGGCTAGAAACCGAAATCAACGTCACTGACGACAACCCAAACGTCACTGGCAGCAACCAAGTGGTTTTATGCGTTTCTTTACGCAGTTCCTCCGGACGCATCCAGCCAACGTCTGGTAAGCTCCCGTTAGTTCATTTCCGCACCGATGCAACGATGAGCGCAAGTAACAATAAGCTGATGCTGACCTTCAAAATTATGAGGGTGATTGCCGTCGTCTGCTGGCTTAGCATCATTTGGGGAATTCGTGGACTCTCGCAAGATCCCACTGTCGTTTGGGTTCTCGGTTTTGCCCCTGATTTCTTCGCTGCAGTTGCTCTCTTTTTTGACGCAATTGATCGTACAGCAAGATCGCGTGGTTTTGAGGTGATTCAGGCCAGGAGCAACTGGCTTATTGTTTCTGTCGGCGTTTGCGCACAGTTGTTCGTCGGAGAGCTGTTGCAGGAATATGTTTTCTGGGGCAGTTTTGATTGGTGGGATGTCGCCGCGCACGTTGTCGGTGTGGGCGTTAGTTCGGCTATCATGGCCGTGTTGTTCTCTTACGCACCGAACGCGACAAAAAATAGCACCCCGGACTGGGCAGTGCGTGGGTAGCTCGTTGCGCATCGACGAATCTGCGCAGGTCGCCGTCACCTTGGCCTTCATATCCATGCAAACACTCGTGGATTCTCCGCCCGGAACACGCGAATTGCGGAAGTTTGCGTGAAAGAAGAAACATTACGAGCGATGGCAGAGGGCCAAAGCACCAAACCGTAGGAAGAAGTTCGTAAAACAGATCAGAACAATTGCTAATCCGCTTCCAACAGCAGCTTCAACCTGTGAGAATAAGCTGGCACAACACGTAAGACTAGGTCAGATTGGGTTATTCCAACGTGCTTCACTGGTAAGAACAAGTTCTGTGACTAACCATTTCCATACACACGGAGTAAACCCTCATGATATCTAGAGCCGTCGCATCTCTTGGAATGCTCCGTCTTGTGCTGTCCGTTGCGATCGCGAACCCGCAAGACACAACGAATGGCGCCAGCGAGATTGAGGCAAGAATCACAGCTGCAAAGGAATGCAATACCTATGTACATTTCCGAAAAGGCAAGGACGCTCATTGCCTTTTTGATCCAGTCGTCAAAAATGCAATCCTCACTGGCCTTTCACAACCCCAAATCCGGCATCGTTCGACTTGGCGAAACCAATCTAATTGATGGCGACATCAAGGAGCTCAAGTTCGGAGGGGCCGCATTCTGCGTGATCTATAAGAAGCAACATCTTGTGTTCGTCAACATTGACACGGGTCAAACTGGCGTGGTTCCGCTTCGTGTGCGCAAAGAACAGCGCACAGACCATTGACATGCACCGAAAGATCCGAACGGTTTGGCAATGGTGAGTCTTTTGCGTGTCCTCGGCCATGTCTGATGTTAGTCGCCAGACACTCTTGCTCTCGAAGGAGGTACGTTGCACCATGCTCCCGACAAACCGGCTCCTTAAATCGAATGCCAACAATTCACGCCTACATGCTTATGTGAAATGAGTACTGCAACTAATGACCAGCCACGACGATCGCTCACGGATCGAAACGCACGTCTTACGGCACTCGCTTTTGTAGTCAGCGCATTCTGCGCGGCAATTCTCGCTATTGTCGCATGGGAAATTGCATTGCCACAATTGCGCGTATTTGTGTTTGACCACACAGAATCAGGATCTGCAATTGCTTGGTATCATATTCTTGACTTCGCTCGCATCAGCTCTGTACTGTTTCTTGCGGTTACCGCCAGCCTGATCGCTTCTAGAACTGTTTCCTGCCACTCCTCAAACGACAACGACGGCGACTAATCAAACGGTGCACCAGAACCGTGGCCTCGTCGTTTTTTGAGTTCAAATTTTCACTCCACGGTCTGGTGACCGCGGTCGATTCTCCAGACCCTTCGGCCAACGTCTGAAAAGTAGGAAGAATCGAAGCCAAGCACTTGCGATCGGCAGAAGCAAACAACGCAAAAGTGATAAGTGACAAAACAAGTGACAATGTTGCCAACATGGGACCAACTTGTTTACAATGTCAGTGCAACTTACACAGCGCGTAAGTCATTGGTGACCAATGTACTTGCAACGCTTGTTGGGCGTAAACGCGATGTCACCGGTGCAGGTTCAGGTCCTAGTGTCCCCTAAAGGACGTGGAGGTTCAAATCCTCTCATCCGCACTGGTTTTTCTTGGGTCAAACGCACTTTTGCATCTCGACCAAACCCCTGCCAAAATGGCCACATTGGGATTTTGGGGACAAAATTGGGACAGCACTGAGCTTGCATTGGATTTTGAATCGCTGGTCCTTTCCGTAACCCTTACGGAAAATGTGATTCATGGAATCCCTAGAACTCAGAAACGGTACCTACCGCATTGTCTTTCGCTTCGGCGGTCAGAAATTCGCCCGGTCTCTAAAGACCAACCAAGTAAGTGCAGCCAACCTTGCCTTGGCTCGACTCGAAGACAACCTTCGACGAGTTGAAATCGGCACGCTCGTGCTTGAGCCGGGCGCTGATATCCCGACCACGCTACTTACTTCTGGCGTTCTCAAACAGAAGACCAAGCTCGACAAGTCACCGCTCTTCGGCGAGCTGCTCGATCTCTACATGAAGAGTATTCCAGAGACAGCCATCGAGACTTCGACCTGGAAGATGCTCCACACCCACATGGCACACCTGAAGCGCTTACTCGGCGTTCGAACTCGGCCCTCGAGCTTCTCATTGGAGCATCTTCAAGGCTACGTTAATGCCCGCAGCCAAGAGAAGGGACTCCGGGGCAAGCCGCATAGCCCAACGACGATAAAGAAAGAACTCGCAACGCTGACAACAGTTTGGAGCTGGGCTCAGGAGTCAGGCTTTGTCAAAACTCAACTACCTCGCAAATCTCGGCTTCGCTACGGCAAGATCGATGAAAAGCCACCGTTTAAAACTTGGGCCGAGATTGAGAGGACCGTTGAGAGGGGAGGCCTCAGCGACGAAGAGGCAAAGGACTACTGGGATTGTGTTTATCTCAATCGGGATGAGGTTCGAGAGTTCCTAGCTGATGTCAAAGCAATGAACCGACCTGGATTTATCTACCCGATGCTTGCCATGGCAGCTTATACAGGTGCTCGGCGTAGCGAGATGCTTCGCTCACAGATTCAAGATATCGATGTTGAAAGTGGGCAAATCGTTTTGCGGGAGAAGAAACGCGTTCGTGGTCAGCGCTCAACGCGTTGTGTCCCGATCTCACCGCAGCTCGAGTCCATTCTGCTCGAGTGGTTTGAGAAACGTCCGGCAGGAAGATACACCTTCAGCTGCACCGGCAGCGAACTTACCTTTGATCAGGGTAGTTGCTACTTCAGTCGCACAGTGGCAAAGTCAAAATGGCGAGTGCTACGCGGCTGGCACGTTCTAAGGCATAGCTTTATTGGTAATTGTGCGTCAGCTGGAGTCGATCAGCGGATGATAGACGATTGGGTTGGCCATCAGACCGATGCTATGCGGAGGCGTTATCGACATCTGTTCCCGAATCGTCAAAGGTATGCACTTTTTGCTGTGTTTGCGCCTGAATCCTGATCTTCAGCATGCATGTCAGGTGCCGACATGCTCCATGGTTTGATAGATCGGATGCGGATAGAACTAGTTTTCCGCGTTGAAGTTTCATACCCTACTCGTCCAGCAAAAAGAGAATCATTATAGGCTAGCAATCGCTCGGGCACGTTGGGTCACGTGTACTCAGCAAATGCATACCACCCCTCTCGTCTTCGAAAGGAAGAAGCTCGCCCAAGTGGAAGTGACCTAAAACGAATCAGTGTCTTGCCGCAGCTTTAGTCACGGGCTCTGAATTCCCAACCTGAAGTTCATGGTATTACTAACAGTAGCCGGTTGCGTAGAAGTGCCATTGGTTGCCGCGGCTGCTCTCTTGCGTGCGACCGCCTCGACGGTAGCTGACTGAGTAAACAGGGTGGCCCATTGTTAACGACGGAAATTGCGGAAAAGGTTTTCTGTATACGAGCGAAACTCTCTACTATGACCAAAGCTGATTCATGTCGACCAACGGCTTGTAGGTGGCGTTGTTCCGAACGGCTAACATCGGAGCTCAATCCGCCATCTTGTCTCACAGATTCGATGCTCAGCGCACGAAGGCGAAGATCCTAATGGGTGGGATTTTGGGGACAAAATGGGGACAGAATTGGCAATTTGGGCCCAATGTGGATCAAATTTCAGTCGCGCAATAGAATTCGGCGTTTCATCCATTTGGAAAGGTACCTCATTACAAATCCAACGTTTGCCCAACTCTAGTGCAACGTAGCGTTAACCGCTTCAGGTCCTAATGCAACGCTAATCCAACGTATGTCCAATGTTGGTGTTTTTTTGAGAGGAATTGTTCCCAAAGGCTTCCGCTGGCACACGCTAGGACAATCACCCACTCGCGTATAGCGGTTTCCACGAGAGACGGACGCCGGAAGAGAATTCGGCAATTTCAGAGGGGCTCGCGTCGATCATGGCTCAGTCTGTCATGTGAGTTTTCAGCCAAGCTCTGGCGTAGGACCAAGCGCGATCGGCGGAGGCAGGAGAGACACCCAACGCTTGGGCTGCTTGCTTATTGGTCAGCCCTGCGAAGAAGCGCAGTTTGACAAGTTGTGCCTTCTGAGCATCCTCATGTTCGAGTTGAGAAAGCGCTTCATCAAGTGCCAGTAGCCGTTCAGGTTTCTTCGCCGCAGGATGATCAATCTCTTCGAACTCGACGCGTTGAAGGTTACCCCCTCGCTTTTGAGCAGCCTTGGCCCGGGCGCGGTCAATCAGGATCCTTCGCATGGCCTCTGCTGCTGCTCCAAAAAAGTGGCCGGTGCTATTCCACTTCTCATCACTTCCATCACCCACATCCACGAGCCGCCGGTAAGCCTCATGCACTAGATCGGTTGCCTGGAGCGTTTGACCAACTTGCTCTCCCGACAGTCGCGCTTGTGCCAACGTTCGCAATTCGTCATACACCAAAGGCAGCAACACCTCTGCCGCTTTCTGATCCCCCGATTCGATGGCATTAAGTACTTGAGTGAGGTTAGTCACGGGTCGCTCCCGCTGCGCTACTTTTCACGAGGAGAACCTTGATGATCGCACAGCGCGCCTCCGAACTCGACGGCTAGTTTCGAGGGAAAACAATACGCTTAGTCTAAAAGAACTCGACCTCAATGAATAGCGTTCTCATTGCAGGCCAACCACTTGGTCATGGTCGCTAATCGACGTTGGACGGCGTCGTTTTTCGGCTGAACCGTTGCCAGGTTCCTTGATGATTCAACAATACCTCACTCAATCGATTCACGTACCAAATGTACTGACGACCATTCGCACACACTTCGAAATGGGATCTTGCTTCCTGCTGGTGCCCCCTGACCAATGCCTCAACTCCAAGCGCAAAATGGGCGTGCATTGTTGAGAGTGTAGGAGAACTCGTTTGCTCTGATTCACGAAGGAGCCGCAGAGAATCCGCCGCGACTCTGTTCTCAATCTTGAAGTAGTTGATGATGGGGGCAAGGTTGCGAGGCGATTGAATTTGGGTCATCAATGCGTCCTTCTCAATGTTCTGAAGGAACTCATCATCACCGAGCAAATACAACACTAAGGCATCAAAAAACAGGAGGCCGGAAGCTTCAGGGGTACGAGACTTTCTTTCGCATTCGCTTCGCATCTCTAAACGAATATCTGCGATTGCTCTTTCGGATTGGCTGTCGAGTGCATCAATTAGTGCAAGCAAAAATTGGGTTGCTGAAAACTCTTCGCCACTGTTGCTCACACGTTGAAACCAGAATCTTGCCTCATTGAAGTCGCCTCGCGATGCAAAATGAGTAGCAAGCAGATGGCTTGTATATGGTCGCAAGGGCACTTGTTGGTTTTTCCAGCGGGTGGCTACGGTCGCTAGCTCCTCATCTCTGCCTAGGAATCTGAGGGCATGGCAGATTGAGAAAGCCCGATACTCCGTGCTCTTAGCCAAGTTGAGAATTGAAGCGTCCAGATACTTAGTAAGCTCGTCGCTTTTCGAGACCAATTTGGCTTCGTACAGGAATCGCTCTCGCTCAATTTTCGCGAGTTTAGCTCGAGCATTGAAAAGGGCAGCTTGGTCAACGAGAACTAGGAGGCGTGTTGCTTCTTGTATATCAGTGACTTCGCTTCGGGATGCACCTGTCAGGTCGTAAGCTTCGTTCAAAAGCTGTTCGGATTTGTCTAGATTTTGCAAAACTAGGGTTGCCAAATAGCTTGCAGCCCTAGCAAGCTGCGTTTTCACGTACTCGAGTCCAGGCCGCTCATTGTTCAGCGCTTTGAGTTCATTGTATGCTCGACGTGGATTGCCCCAAACATTGGCTATGCCGAGGAAGAGTTTCTCTTCAAAGGTTGCGGGCTTCTCATCCGTCAGTTCGCTCAATGCTCTCATGTACTCAACTTCTGTACCGGAAAGAAATTTCTCGTGAGCAATGAGACTGCGGGCGACAAGGTTCTGCGGCAGTTCTTCAAAGGACTCTATCGCTCCAATGTGATCTTTGCGTGAGCTTTCTTCGAGACCACGAAGTAGATGCATCTGTTCTGGCGTTGCCCCAAGTTTCTCAGCTTGATCGACTAGTGGCCGGACTTTCTCATCCTGATTGGTCAGTACCGTCTCGTAGATCATGTCAATTACGCCACCCAGCATCTCCAGTCGGTCAAGCCTGCGTTGGTAAAGGGATAGCGAAACAAATACTGCTAGGATGGACAATGCAGATAAGACTGCTGAACTCGCCACCTTGTTGCGACGAACAAACTTCCGCATCTCCGAAGTAACGCTGACACGGCGAGCACTTATCGCATAGCGGTTGACAAACTTACGAAGGTCTTCAGCGAATAGCGTCGCCGTCTGATATCTACGATCAGGATCCTTATCGATAGCCTTCATACAGATGGTATCAAGGTCGATAGGCACCTTGCGATTGACCTTACGAGTGGACAATGGCTCCTTGTGTAGGATCTGACTGAGTACTTGGTCACGCGATTGTCCTGGGAAGGGTGGCTGATGTGTAAGCAGTTCGTAGAGCGTCGCGCCGAGGGAGTAGATATCGGTGCGATGGTCGAGCTGGACTCGCCCTGCGGTGATTTGTTCGGGGGACATATAAAGCGGTGAACCTACAAACTCGCCGCTGACTGTCATGCCTGGTTGTTCGAGCATTCGGGCCAAACCGAAATCATTGATGCTGAGACGGCCATCGGGTCCGAGTAGAAGATTGGATGGTTTGACATCGCGATGGATCACGCCGTGTTCGTGCGCATGGTCCAGCGCTTCGGCTACGTCGGCGATCATCGTGGCGACTTCGTCAAAGTAGGTGGTGCCAGAGGTTGTTGAGATGGAGGCAGTAGTCGATTTCCGAGCACCTGAGTCCGAGTTCCTTTCTTCCGCCTTCCGTGCGCCATCGACATGCTTCAACTCTTCCCTGTTTTCGTTGCCTCCAGATCGGCAAAATTGCGCAGCAGTTTCAGCCAAAGGCTCATCTTTAATCTCTGCGTGTTTGCGTTCCTTGATGACTTTGTCCAACGAAGGACCGTCGATCAGTTCCATGGCATAAAAGTGGATACCTTTGTCCTCACCGGTGGTGTAGATGGGGACAATGTTGGTGTGATGCAACTTCCCAGCCGCTTCTGCTTCGCGACGAAAACGCAAAATCGCTTTACTGCTCAGTCCCAAACCGCTA
>DNPC01000658.1:0-9180 GCA_003501565.1 Planctomycetaceae bacterium
GTTTCGTTGAAATACGGCCTGTATAGCGTCCAGTGTTGCCCGTACGGCGAGGCTTACACCCAACCCCAGTTACTGCTGCCTAGTTGCTGCGAGTACCTATCGTTGCTGTAGGCTGGAAGCCCGACTACGGGTTATCCTTGGAATCGCTCAATCAATTCTTCGCTGGTTACGCCGACTTGCATCGTCAGACGTTGGACTCGGTTGCGAAGGATGTTGTAGACTGCGATTGCTGGAATTGCGACGGCGAGTCCTGCAAGGGTCGTGAAAAGTGCAGTGGAAATATCCATCGCTAGTTCACTTGGCTTGGGAGTGGTTCCGCTTGTCGCAATCGTTCGGAACGCACTAATCATCCCTTGGACGGTCCCGAACAATCCAATCATCGGACTAATGTTGCCGATCAACGCCATGTAGCTGAGGTTGTGTTCCATCTTCATGGTTTCTTCCTCGCCGACTTCCTGCATGGCCTCGACGGCATGTGAGTGGCCTTTGTCCAGTTTGGCTAGTCCGGCTGCAACGACTTGGCCAAGGAAGGAGTCATCGGTTCGAATCAACTCCGCAGCTCCAGCAGGGTTGCTTTCGGTAAGCTGTTGCTCGACACCCTCCACCAAATCGATCGGACACACGTTGTCCTGGCGAGACGCGATGATGTTCATTACAACGAGCGTAAGCAGGGTGATCGACAAGGCGAAGAAAATCAGGGTGTAGACCCAACCGAGTGCCTGAAACGTCCAAGCCAGTAGGTTCTTCGGCGCGGTGTTCTCTGGTTCGTCTTCGCTACCTCCGGCTCCTCCATCATTAGCAGGTTGCCCACCACCGTTGTCGGCGTCGGCAGCCCTACCATCGCCGCCATCTACAGGCTCTGTGACTTCGGCTTCGTCACCCAAAAGGTCAGCTAGGTCATCTTGCCCATAAGCGGACGAGCCGTTCAGTGCAAATGCGGCTAGCATCGCCAGAATCAGCGTCAACAATCCACGGTGACGGAATTGAGAAAGGGTGTCGGTCATCATGTACTCCGTTAGGAACGAGGCGTGTTAGGGACGAGGCCTCGGCTGAAAAGTCTAATTGATTCAAGGGTTAGGGACCGGGTGAGTCGACGAGCGAAGTCGTCGCAGGCCGATCGAACTTCAGTTCTGTTTCGCAAATTGGCTGCTGGGATACAGTTCTTGTAAGCGTTTGCGGGCATCGGCCGCACGTGACGGTTCACCGGCCTGTTTCCACAATCCCGAAAGCTCTGAAAGTGCTTCGGCATGAGGCTGCGGCGCTGTGAAGAACATGAGATCGGTTTGCAAAAAGCGGACTAAGGCCTGGTCCGGCTTGCCAAGTTTCTGATAGCACGCGCCGCGAGCATTGGACAAATGGGCAAACAACTCTTGTTCGGACGAATCGTATTTCGTCGCGAGCTTGCCGAGCGTATCTAGAACGGCAAGCGGATTGCCCTTGTCGATATCGCAGCGAGCCAGATTGACTTCACAAAGACGTTTGTATTTCTGGGTCTTCTCAGACGTATCGCTAAGTTTAGTGACGGTTTCGAACGCCGAACGTGCCTTAGCGACTTGCCCAGCATAAAGGTTGTACCGACCGAGTAACCAAGCGCCTTCGGCACGAACACTGGCCGCACGCGCGGATGCAAGCTTAGCGTAAAAGCTGGTTGGATCACGTCCGAGCAGGGCTGCTAGCTGCCCCACGGTCGAATTGATTGCGTGGGCGTGATGGGTGTTTGGGTTGTTTCGTATAATCCGCAGCAACGGTGGGACGGCAGCTGCCGGATCGTCTTTTCCGAGCATCCCAAGTTTTGCGCGGCAGTAGGAGACGTAGAATGAGAAGTCCTCTTTGACCGCATCGGAGTTGAGTTCTGCAGGATTGATCTTCTTTAGTTCGTCGATGGCTTGGTCGTATTGTTCTTGCAGCACGAAGTCTCGTGCTCGATCCAGTCCGCGTGGTTCGCCATCGAAAACGACCTTGAGGACCTCAGCGACAGGATACACCTGTTCTTTGCCGCGTACATCGATGCGAATCTCATCTGGTGTGCGGCTAGTGATCTTGCCGATCGCGGTCGCGTCATCTGCCGGGAAGATACGATCTTGCGCCTGCAGAGTCCCGATAGGAAGCAGACTGAACACCATGATCAGAGCCAACGCAGCGGCGAAACTCCGAGCGAAGCGATTCCGAGGATGTCGTGACGTGAAACCGAAAGTTAAGCAATCACGGCAAGCAGAGAGTGTTCGGATAGTCGTCATTGGTAGCGGCTCGCGAAAAACCGATGAAATGCTGGTTGTGCGTTTTGAGTCCGGGTCGGTCATTTTCCGAGATCCTTCCGGATTCGGTTCAGAAGCGTCTCAAAACGACGTTTTTGTTCCGGTCCACCCAGTTCGGGATAAAGGGCCGAGGTCTGTGCGATGTCGCGTTCGGCTTGGGCAATGATTTTTTGATCGCTCTTGCTCTTGCCGTACAAATAGCGATTGAGAGCGAGTCCAAAGCGTCCGGTGAAAAACTGTTCAGAAAATCGCTTGTCGCGCATTGTCTGCTCAGCAATTTTGCCCCAGCCCCAGAACAGCTTGCTGCGTCCGGGTCCACCTTCGTAGGCGGTCTTGTAGAATTCTGAGTTGTCGGCGCCCCATGCCTGAAGGGCTTTGGCAGCTTCGATTTGCGCGTCCAGCAAACGTGGGTTCTCCTTGAGTATTCCACCCAAGATCTTCACCGCGCTCTTGTAATCTCCGCCGCTACGGAGTGATTGAGCCTGCAGTAACTTCACTCGCGTTGAAAGCTCTGGGGGATCAATCCAACCAGGCGTCTCTTTTTCTTTGGCTGAAATGCTCTCAAGGATCGACGCAGCAGCGTCAAAGGCTGGTCCGGCGAGTGCTTTGCTGCCACCGGCCGCCAGTTCTTCGGCGCCCGTCAGCAGCGTGTCAGCCGCCCAAAACCGTACCGAGAAAGAGTCGGACAACGAGGCCTTTTCAGCCACGATCGTCAGAAGTTCGAATAGCTTCTTGCGTTGGGCAGGTACTTTGGTGGCGGACATCTGATCATTCAGGCCACGGGCGAGGCCAACGAAAACGCTCGCCAGCTTTCGAGAGCCATCGTCCTGGTCTTTTGCTATCTCCTGCATCTGTGCAATGTAACCGGCGATAGTCTCCGATGCGGACTTGGCATCGACCTTGCCAGCTGTCAGCAGCCGACCGTACAGCTGAATTGCTAACCGATAGCTTTCGAGTTTGGTTAGCGAGTCAGCTTGGCCCAGAGTACTAGCTCGAGATAGTACAGAGCTGTCGCCATCCAGGAGTGTCTTCTGTGCCTTTTCGAGTTCGCCAGTCTCTGTGTAGAGTTGTGAAAGTGCATTGCCGGCATCGATCGTCTTCTTACTGCTAGCGACGTTGCTGTCTGATCCAGCGGGCAGCTGTGCCCAAAATGCGGACAATTGAGTTTTAGCCTTGTTAGCTAATAGCGGCACCTGGGATTTTTCTTCTTCATCTTGCGAGAGCTTGCTCGATGAGTAAAGCGAATAGAATGACAATCCCATGTCTCGTTGAGCCGCCGAGAGGGCAGGGGACTCAGCCGGAAGGGCGTCGATCAGTTGTTCCGCTTTGTCCCAGTTTTTTCCAACCAGCGCAAGCTGCACGGTAGCGGCGGTAGCCGCCGTTGCTTCAGACGAATCGGGCCATTCTTGAGCAAGATAAATTGAGAGAGGCTCCAACAAATTTCCCAGCTCAGCCTGTCGCGCAGGCGTGGCGGTTGTGAGTAGATCACTGATGCCGCCGAGGGCAATTGCGGCGGAATTGAGTCCCTGGGCGCTGGCTGGGTTCTCAAATGCAAGTAGTTCCCCAATGGCAATCGCTTGCCAGGGTTCTTCCTCAAGTAGCAAGACACGACCGAGCTGGAACCTGGCATCGAACAAATCATTGCGTGTGTTGTCAGCAGGTGTGAATAGCTGCAGTGCTGATTGTAGTAGCTGAATCGCTTGTTGATGTAAGTCCTTGCGTTGTGAGTCAACTAACTGGAGCTGTTCCTCAAGTGATTGCTCTTCGTTCGGTGCGGCGGCTTGGAGACGTTCCTGGAGTGCAGCCAAGCTTACCCCTAGCGAATTGGCCTCGCCGATGCGTTCGGTAGCCGCGGCGTAGGCCTCATCGAAGTCCTTGACGGTCGGTAGCTCGAACGTTCGCTCTGAATCAACTTCAACGCCAGCCCGGGCGAGTAGTTCCCGTGTCTCGTCGACGTGCGGCCCGTTGACTTGTAGCAGGCGTCGCAGGTCGCTGCGAACATCACGCGTCATCTTTCCAGCGGCGCGATCTGATCGATCTGCTTTGCGGAGGCTGTCTGCCCAATCAAGCTTCAGTCGGGCGACAGCTAGCTTGAGTTCCACTGCTTCGGGAGTGGTTTCTTCGGCCGGACGGAGTTGTTCCAGCCAGCTCTCACCACGTTCGAGTGCTAACTTGAATTTCTCTTCCTCCTGCCGCAGCTCAACCAATCGCTTGACTGCTTGTGTTTGGATGGGACGGAACAGATCACCCGCCAGATCAGCGACCCGTTGCAAACCGTCGATGGCCTCCGCCTTTTGGCCGAGTTCCGACTGAAGTAGGCTGCGATAGAACAAAGCGTAGTTGCGGATTCCTGTTTCGCGATCCTTGCGATGTAGTTCGTTGTACAGGCCGACCGCTTTGTTCAAATCGGCTTTGCGTTTCGGGCTGTTTTCAGGTTGGTTCCAGCCGCGGTTCTCGAGCGCTTTGGCAGAAAGAAACTGTGCCTCGCGGTACTCACGCTGTATCCGCGCGCGAAGCTCAACTTTTTGGGTGTCATTGGGATCGACTCGAGCGCCCCGCATTGTCTTTATCAGTTCAGCTAGTTCGGCAATCGTCCCTTCGAACAGCTCATGAGCCTCTCCAAAGAACTTGACTGCTTCGGGGCTTCCCGCGGACGGGTCGTCGTTTGCGTTCTGGGCTTCTTCAGCTCGCGTTTGGAGCAGTTGCCCAAGCTTCAGACGTGCTTCGGCCCGTCGAGGATGCCGGGAACGTTCATCGATGAACTTCCGAAGAAAGTTCTCTGCTTGGTTGAGTTTCGGTTCTCGGGCCGGATTTGAGATAGGCATGACCGCAGCCGCTTGGAAGTGCAAGATTCCACGTTGCAAGTCCACCATTCGGCGAAACTGTTCCGAGGTCGTTGGGCTATCGACGAGCATATCGACATAGATCAGCGCTTGATCGAAGAGCCGATTTTGTTTCAAGACGTCCAGATAACGCTCGTACGGCTCTTCGGCGTGGGCTGTGCTCGGAGCAAGACCACAGATACCTAAACAAAGAAACGACGCCACTCCCAGCCAGCGAGTTCGCAAAGTTATGTTGCTTGAGCGCTTCATATAGCTGAAATTCCAATTCCGTTCACGCGGCGCGCATGGAAGTCAGAGTGACGCGATGTCACGACGACCGGCAATGTTCGTGCCGCGGGTCAATCTTTGCGGTGAATTCGCTGATGATTACTCAGCCCGTATCGCCGCAATGGGAAAAGGTCCGAGACAAGGATTCGTAGGAGACAGTGTGTTAGTCATAGTAGACGTGTGGAACGAAGGCGGGCGAAAATGTCACTCCAAACCATCGCCTATGGACAAGAATTCTCTTATGCTTCTAGCGTAGCCGGTTGCTGGCTGGTACTCAACCAGCGTGCCTATCCGTCGGTCGATATCCGTCTGAGCAACTCACCCAGCATAATTCGAAGGCAGTCTGTCACGTGGTCCGTTTGCAGAGCGAAAAATGGTACGGCTCGGAAGGCCAGCGGCAAATCCGCAAAAACGTCGCAACCAGTAAAAGTGGCGTCCGACGGCTCGTCTCACTGTGCTTTCTGCTAGCGCTCGTTGTTCTTTTGATGGTCAAAGCGGCCGAGCCAGAGAATGTCAGCCGGGCCTTCAAAGCACTGGGAGTACCGCTGGAGACCGAGGCGGGCGCTATCGGAAAAGCGGGGACTAACAATGCTGTAGCGGATGCCCCTCTTGTGGCAGCTGATGGCGAACCAGAGGTCTGGCAGGTGGCTTACCAGGACCTTGCCGTAAGAGTCGTCCAGCGTTTGTCCGAATCCCAGCTGATCTTGCTCGCTCGATTGCATTTCGGTGCAGGAGATCCCCCAAAGCGAGAGGGAGCCGAGCGAGAGGGAGAACCAGCCGAGCGAGAGAATCTTGACGCTTTATTGTTGGTCGGCCAAACGGTGGTGGATGAGTCGCGCGAGAAGCTAGGCACGGCTAACGCAACGGCAGATCAGTGGCGAGAGCCGCTGGAGAGTTTCGCCGAGCTGTGGAGTGGTATGTTGGACGCTGAGAGTATCGCAACAGCTACGACGGCCAAGTCTGGTGGCACGGCCGAGCAGACTGTCAGGTCTGAAGCTTTCGAAGTGATGTTGGCGGAGGCGATTGACGACCGCCTTGTGGACGAACTATCCGATGCGGCATTTTGGAAGCCCCGAGAATCGGTGGCCTTTTTTCGGCTACTTCAGAAAGCCGAACGGCTTCATCTTTCAGGCCGGTCGGGAATGCCCAGCGGGAAGGCCGCTTCGCTGAGTACGCAGCAACTTGAATCGGAGTCGCTCCGGTTGCGTGGACGCATCGTTGGCTTTCGTGGTGAAGTTCATCGCGTTGAACACACACGGCGGATCAGCCCGCTTGCAGATTTCGAAAACGGTGAGCTTTCTGATTTTTACACACTATGGATTCGCGGCGAAGATCGGACCGTGCAACCTGTTGCAGTCTATGTTCCCAACACAGTCGCACAAACGTTGGCATTGGAACTTCCGCTGCCGGGCCAGTCACTTGATTTCGAGTCGCCGCGGTCGATGATTTCGGTAGTCGCAATCGTCGGCAAGCGATTGGCCTATCGAGCAAGTGATTCGATCGAAGTCGCTCCGACCCTGTTTGCTACAACGATTCAAGATGAAACGAAAACGCAAGCACCGGTGGAGGAAGACCCTGACCTGTTTGTCACCTTGGCGAAAATTGGTTTTGTCGCTCTGGCAATCGGCTTGGTCTTGGCCAGGGTGATGATGTCCACGTCCCGATCAAACCGACGCCGCGGGTTGAATATTGGGTTGATCGGGTTGTGTGCCATGCCAGGTGCTTCCGCAGCGTTCGCCTTTGGGCAAGACGCGCAACAACGACCGCCATGGGCTGATGAGGAGGCTAGCCGTCGCCAAGTAATCGCATCACAGTTTGTCGACCTATGGTCCCACGAAACGTTGACAGCGATTGAAGAGCAAAAGGCCGTGGCGGCCGACCAGCGTGCGCTGCCTGATGAAATACTGAACATGTTGCGAGTGTTTCGCCAGTTTGGTTGGGCACGTAGTTTCGAAGCGTTCCGGCAAGGCCTGGACTTGGGGCCAGCTCGGTTGGAGCGAATCAACATTCGGGGCGTTGCTACCGACTGTGCGGCGGTCGCTGTAACGAGGCAGCAAATTCAGTGGTTTCAGGCAGATGACTCGGCCCGGTTGTTTCGTGTCAACGTTACTTATCGTACGGCGAGTGATAAGACTGACGATATTGCACTTTATTGCACCCAGGTGCCGACCGCCTGGTTGAAGGCAAGAACGCTAAAGCAGCCTATGCAAATTGATGGGTTCGTCATCAAGGCTAGTGGTGACGCGCAGAAGCAGGTCTGCTTGATTGCTGAGCGTGTAAATTGGATCGTAGCTAGCGGTGTCGATCATGATCGCCTTGTGCCACCCCTGAATGAACGAGAAAGTAGTCTTGCCGATTGCGGTTGGGATCTAGCCTGGTTGGACACGATTGCGAATGAGAATCAGCAGCCGATCTCGATTGACGAGGCAGTTGGCTATTATTCGTTTATTCGTGCGGTTGGCGATTCTCCGGATTCGTGGGCTCGGAAGGCGAGTAGCTCGACCGCGCAGCCAACTGACGTTTTGAATCGAGAGGCTCCGCGAACGGGCTTGCCTGCACGCTGGAAGATTCGATTGGTAAGAGGCAATGTCGTTCCCGTTGCTAGAGAGGAACAGGCAGCGCTAGGTGCCGAAGGGTATTTCCAGATGGATGGATTTGTTTCCATTGGCGATCGTTCGATTGACTACATCACGGATAGCAACCAAGGTAGCAAGCAATCGATAAAATTCGATCGTGAATTTCCAATTACCCTGGTAACGATTGACCCTGACCTGGCAGTCGGTCGAAGTGCAGATGCTGCCTCCTGGGAAATCGGTCAGTACGTGTCGGCTGACATCGTCTACTATCGGCTGTGGGCATACCAGTCGGAATACATCGCCCGTCAAGGTGGAGCGTCGCGGCAAGCCTCACCCCTGGCGGTTCTAGTTGCCGCTAAACCAACGACGGCCCCGGTATCGAGCAAGACTGCGGAGACAGGCTGGTTTGGCGTGGCGCTAGGCATTGTCGTTCTGGCAATTCTCGTACTGATGCTCCACCTGGCTGCGAACCCCGGGCGACGCCCTAAGCTGTCTTAGTCCGCTCGGCAATTTGCCGTTGGGGAATTTGATCTCGCTCTCTGAACTCCCCCCTTGATTTGGCTCCTTTCTTGATTTGGAGAAGCCACCCGCCCGGTTCTGTAGGGCTTTGCTCACTCGTTGGGCTTCGCTACTCGTTCGGCTTTGCTGCTTGTTCGGCCTTACCGGGCTTGCACCGCTTGACGGTCTGGCTGGGTACTCGATACTCAGTTCAACGGTGGCTACCTGTTCCACGAACAGGCCTACGGCCACTGAGATTGTCTTACCCAAATCGACCCTTTCTATAGCGGAGTTAGACCAAATGCGTCGTGCAAAGATATCGATCATCGGGGCCGGAAATGTTGGTGCTACCTGCGCTCACTGGTGCGCTGCAGCCGAGCTGGGCGATATCGTACTGCTGGATATTCCGCAAACCGAAGACATGCCGAAGGGGAAGGCACTGGACCTCATGCAGTCATCCCCAATTATGGGGTTCGATAGCCACGTTACCGGTACAACATCCTATGCCGATACCGCTGGCAGTGATGTGGTCGTCATTACGGCAGGTATTGCTCGAAAGCCAGGTATGAGCCGCGACGATCTGCTGGGCACCAATGCGAAAATCATGGGTGCCGTGTGTGAAGAGGTGAAAAATTCTTCACCTGACGCGATTGTCATTGTTGTCAGCAACCCGCTTGACGCCATGGTGCAGCGAGCCAAAGAGGTGACCGGTTTTCCTGCCAAGCGAGTGTTGGGGCAGGC
>DNPC01000658.1:9229-14451 GCA_003501565.1 Planctomycetaceae bacterium
TGTTGGGGCAGGCCGGCGTGTTGGACACCGCGCGTTACCGAACTTTCCTAGCAATGGAGCTGGGCGTCAGCGTCGAGGATATTTCGGCCCTGCTGATGGGGGGGCATGGCGATACGATGGTACCGCTGCCTAGCTGTACTTCCGTCGGTGGTATTCCCGTGATGCAGTTGATCGCCCCCGAGCGATTGGAGGAGATCGTCGATCGGACTCGAAAAGGCGGTGCCGAAATTGTTAGCCTGTTGAAGACAGGAAGTGCGTACTATGCTCCTGCGGCTGCGACGGCGCAGATGGTGGAAGCCATCGTCAAAGACAAGAAGCGCTTGATCCCATGCGCCGCGTACTGCGACAGCGAGTACTCGGTGGGCGGCTACTACGTTGGTGTTCCGATTATCTTGGGCACTGAAGGCGTCGAGAAAATTATTGAGCTGCCTCTCACGGACACCGAAAAAGCAGGTTTCCAGAATAGCGTCGATGCCGTCAAGGAACTTGTCAGTAGCATGGCCAGCCTCGTCGGTTAGCAATCCTTCTCGATTTGTCGCGAGGCGGTGCAGTTGGTTGCGCACTGCCAATGACAGCATTGCCAGTTGCATGCATTGTCACTAACGATTTTGTCGGGCTTTCGCAGCCGGTTTGTCGCACAAGGCTACAAATCGGCTGGTGCTGACGTTGACTTCGTAGTTAGCTGCGAATACAACGCAACTTCTCAAGGCATCCCGCCGCAAGTCTTCCTTCCGGGTATCTCCTCTGTCGATCCAGTGGACGCCTTTTCCTCTTCGAAAGTATGACGAGTTATGCGTAACCGCCTGAGCGATTCACAGGAATTCAACGGTCAAATCGAAAACTCGCATCTTACCTCTGTCGGAATCGACGAGCCCTCATTTATGGACGAGCAAGTTTGCTTGTTCGGTCCGGAACGGTATGAACCAGGTTATGAATATCCACTGATCGTTTGGTTGCACAGCTGCGGTAGTGCCGAACGCGAATTGGAAAACGTCATGCCAGCACTTAGCATGCAGAACTTCGTGGCATGCGCACCCCGTGGTCCTGCGGCAACTGACGAACGTGGGAAGACGTTCCGCTGGACGGATTCGCCAGCTGCAACTGCCATTAGTGAAGAGCTGGTTTTTGATGCCATCGCTGCGGCGCAAGCAGAGTTTTCCGTCGCCAGCAACCGGATCTTCCTAGCTGGATTCGGTAGTGGAGGTTCGATGGCTTGGCGAATCGGACTACGATATCCTCAGCGATTTGCCGGCGTAGTTTCCATCTGTGGTGGATTTCCCAAAGCCCACAAACCGCTAAGCAACTACGGCTCGGCACGCAGTCTGCCAACGATGTGGCTCTATGGCGGCGAGAGTCACGACTGTGGCGTGGATGCGGTATGTGACGCCCTGCCGATGATGCATTCGGCCAACTTGTCGGTAGAAATCCGCCAGTACCCATGCGGCGACGAATTGTTAACCAACATGCTCTCTGACGTTAATCACTGGGTGATGCAGCACGTAACGAACCAACCCAGCGTTTCTGAAGTTCCCAGCGAAGTCAACTTCTCGAACAACTAGGCAGCGCAGTTCTTCGCGAGTTGCCTAGAGTGCACCGAATCCGGTCAAAATCACTTTCAATGTCCGGAACATGACGCGAATGTCATTGCTGAGGCAGCAGTTCTGCAGATAGATCAAATCGTAAGCAACCTTACGCCGATACGAGTCGATGTCGTTGGCGTAGCCCGATTCGATTTGGGCAATTCCAGTAAGTCCTGGCTTCAATCCCAAACGCTTGCTGTAGCCAGGGACCTTAGCGTTCAACTCTTCCATGTATTCAATGCACTCGGGCCGCGGTCCAACCATCGACATTTCTCCACGAAGTACATTGACCAGCTGAGGTAGTTCGTCGATTCGCATTTTCCGCAATAACTTGCCAACCTGAAATACGCGGCAGTCGCCCGATTGTGCCTGGCTTGGACCAGCGCTTGAAGCCTCCAGATGCATCGTTCTGATCTTATAGATTCGGAAGGGCTTTCCGTAGGCGCGCGTCTCTCTGCGGCAGGTGTCGCCGTCACAATCGCTTTCACGCACCGATCGCTGGTTGAGCCCAACGCGGATCTGGCTAAACAGAATGGGGCCTCGGGATGACAGTTTCACAGCAATCGCAGCGAGCAAAACCAGCGGTGCCGTTAGAACAAGCAGGCAACTTGCCACGACGATGTCGAGCAGTCGTTTTGCGATTCTCGTTCGGCGGTTTAGGCAGCGGATGTTCTGGCGGTCTTCTGGCAGCTGAAGCTTGCGGAGCCAGGCTGGCTGTTCAACCCAGTGCATCGCGTCGTTGTCATTGAAGGCTCTTTCCAGATCGGCTGCTGGGACGGGACCTAGCAAGCCAGGCTGCAACGCGACGTGTGAGTAGGATGTGGTACCTGGGCATGTCGGCATGGACACCTGCGCACTCCGTAGAAGTGGACTGGATCAGTGGGGAGCATCTCACTCTCATCCACACCTGATGAATGCAGGCAGCACGGTCGCAGCCAGGCCTTGCGAGTTAGACTGCGCGAGTCAGGCTGCGATCACGGTGGCGAAGACGGAGCAAGCTTTTAACTCTAGAATCCAGCTCCGCTAGCGTCCATAAAACCGGCTAGCGGTGGCATCTCAAATGTCAAAACCGTCCGGTTATGCCGATTGAAGGGGGCGAGCCTCCATCACGTTCGCTTGAACATGTGAGGCTGCAATCGCTAGGAGTCGATCGTGACGGGCGCACAAAAAAAGCCGGTGCTGGACAACACCGGCTTCTTTGTCTTGCGAAGAAGAGACTATGGTTTGTGAGCTTTGTGGCAAGCGGCACACGCACCACCAGATTTCTTGAGTTCGTCCAGGGCGCCTTCTCGACCGACAACGACTTTGGCAGCAGCGAGGGCGGAAGCGCCGGCTAGTTTCTGCCATGACTCCATTTCGCCCTTCGGTGGCTTGGCTTCTAGCATGCTGATGTACATATCAAGTAGTTGCTTCTTTTCTTCGTCGGAAGCTTCACCGCTAAGCACCTTCGGAAGTAAACCGCCCTTCTTTTGCTCCTTCATGACCTCCTTGATCGTGTGCTTCGGTTTTTTCTCGTCATCTTTGTCATCCGCAACGCTCAAGGTAGCGGTGAGTCCAAGACCTATGCAGAGAGCTAGCCCCGCAATGGCAATCTTTCGGAAGTTGATTTTGGTTTCCATTTTTCTCATTTCTCTCGACATGGATGCATGAAATCGCCGGTGACGTTGGCCTCGAATATAGCGATTCCCGTCACGCTCGTGGGAAAGTGGCGGCAATTTACCCAATTCCTTCATCTTCGGATTTGGTGAATTCCTTTCGCATCGTGACATGACGAATTCCTGCTTCTTCAAACTCGTCGCCTTCGGTTTGGTACCCTAGACGTTTATAAAAGGACACGGCTGTGAGCTGTGCGTGGAACCAAATCCCGTCCAATTGCTGCTCGCGAGCGACATTTTCCAGCTCCAGCATCATTTTGCGGCCGATTCCAAGCTTTCGAAAAGGACCAAGTACAGCCACGCGCCCAATCTTGCCTGCCTGGCCAAGGTCGAGTCGGCCTGTGCCAACAGCTTCGCCTCCAGCGGTTGCGAGGACGTGAATACAGTTTCTGTCTCGACCGTCGAATTCATCTTCGCGACTGACTTGCTGTTCTCGGATGAAAACTTCGTCTCGGATTTGACGTATTGCCTCTTCGTGCTCGACGTAATCAACTACCGTAATTGTGACGTTCATTTCAGCTTTCCTGGGACGCCGGTTGCAGGTCCTTTTAGAAGGTATGTATGCGCAAGCTAGTGAAAGGCATTTGGCATCTTCCACGCTGGATTGCCAAACTCGCAATCCGATTCTACCAGCAGGGAATATCACCGTTAATCGGTCCGCGTTGTCGCTATCATCCCACCTGCAGCAACTACATGTTGGAAGCGGTTGAAAAGTATGGATTCGTTCGCGGTGTCCTAAAAGGCTGCTGGCGCATACTGCGCTGCAATCCGTTTTCCCGTGGCGGCTACGATCCCCCATAATCTTTCCCAACACGATCTTTCCCAACACGCAGGCTGTGCAAGGTGGGAGCCTAAGCGCAGATATGCCAGACCGCAGATATGGCAGACGACAAGCTTCTTGGTTTGCGGTGCTGAGTCGATCTTGCCTGATCATTCATCAGAGCGGCCGCAGAGAGTTGCATGGCTGGCCGTTGCTCGGTTCGCAAATCAAGCCCCGAGCAAGTCCTACAACTCGCATTTTTGCTAGAGTCGTTATTGCTCATGCAGCGAAGTATGAAAGCTGCGGTTGCTATAGCAGCAGAGTTGTAGTCTGGCAGCAACGGTTGTCGAGGGGAACCTATGGTGCGCTAAGAAGCGGGCTCGCGTTGAACCGACTGTGTGCCTATCTCGCTATTGACTCAATCCGCTACTAGAACTTGATTGATGAAGCAGCTACTACCATTGATTGGCGGCGCCGTCGGGGGCTTAATTGTCCTGGGCTTGGTCATGATGTGGCTGCTCAGCGGCGGCATAACGACCGACGGAAAACTTGATCTAGCAATGCGGTTGTTAGATGAAGGACGGTGGGATGTTGCCGGGAGAATCGCGCGGGACCTAGCCGAAGCAGTTGACGGAGAAACAGACGCACAGTGGCACTATGTGCAGGGTGTTTCAAAGCTCCAAGCGATAGGAGATGATCTTGACCGTCCCCAACATCGCGTTGAATTGAGCAAAGCCACCGACCACCTCACGAAAGCGGATGAACTTGGCTTTCCAATCGGCTATCGGGGCAAGGGAAAGTTCTACCTAGGCTGGTGTTACTTTCATACCTACCGATTCGAAGAAGTCTCAAATATCTTCAAGGAGCCGCATGAGCTGTGGCCGCTGCGAAGGTCTGACGCTTATCGCATGGACGTCGAAGCCAACTTGCGAAAAATGCCGCCCGACTATACCCAAGCCGAAAAGCAGATCGCGGCCTGGGAAGCAACTCCTGGGATGAGCGATAGTGAGAAGGCTCGGATCGAACTCGCGCGGGCTCAATTCGAGTTTGCTCACGAGCGTTATCCCGATCTCGAAAAGCACCTGCTAAAAGTTCCTGACTATGTTCCCGAGCATATCGAAGCAAGTTTGTGGCGGGGAAGATGGCGAATTGAACAATCGGTCACTCTGTCCGAAGATTCGCCGGAACGTGTTCAACTGCTAGCCGAAGCACGCAAGATCATTCATA
>DNPC01000005.1 GCA_003501565.1 Planctomycetaceae bacterium
CCGGTCGCATGTCTTGGGCAAAGCCCGGAATGCTGACGAAGCCTTGGTCTTCGATGCTGCCGGCCGTGTCAGGAATTGTAAACTCAGGTGCATCGTTGACTGCTGTCAAGGAGATCGTGAAAGTCTGATCTGGACGCGATTGATTATCGTCGCCATTTCCAGTTTCTGGGCCAACACCGTCATCAAGCAAATGAACGACGACTACTGCTTGGCCGTTTTGGTCACTAGCGGTCACAAATGTCAGATCGCCTGTCGGTGTGATGCGCGGTTGTTCCGCGAACAGGGACGGATCGGAAACGCTGACGGTAACAAACGTGACGTTCTGGGCCGTCGCTGGGTTGGTGTTTTCATCAATTGCAGTCGTTGGGCCAGCCAAAATGCTGGTCGCGAAATCCGTCACGACCGTCGGAGTAACACCTGTTTCTGATTCGTTGTCCTCAAGGAACGTTACCTCGGTAATAGGCAGTTCGAAGCTCGGCGAATCGTTGATCGGATCGACGTTTAGCGTGAACGTCTTGATGGTAGTGTCGACGTCGCCAGGATTGGCGGTTCCACCATCATCCATTAGCGTTACGCGGACGCGCAGATCGTGACCGGTGAATCGGTTCACGTCGATGGCTGTCTCATAAGTCAATACGCCGGTGCCAGTTGCCTCGTCGAGCACGATGGCTGGTTGGCCGGTTGCCGTGAACGCAGTTGGATCGAGAGCTTCGACCGTGATTGTCAGGCTCTGGCTGGCCAGTTCGTCAAGCGCGGTGATTGGCCCAGGTCGTGCATCGGTGATGAAGTCAGTGACAGTGATTACACCCGAGTCCTCGACAGCGTCAAGAGTTTCCGGCATGGTGAATTCCGGAGCATCGTTGATCGGATCCGGCAGAATGGTGAACGTGCGTGGTTCAGCCGTATTGATGTTACGCGGCACGTCGGTGCCACCATCATTGAGTCCGGTGTCCGAAGCAATCACTTCGACCAGGATCACCGGGAACGGAACCATTTGGTTGACGTCTGGGTTGAGCCGGTAAGTCAACTGACCTGATGCATCAATCTCTGGCAAGAAGTTCGGATCGAAGAGCGACGGGTCAAGCGCTGTGACCGCAAAGCTGACCTGTTGATCCTCGCGCACTGGCCCTTCGTCGATTGCTGCGGCCGGTCCAGGCAAGATGTTCGATGCGAATCCAGGGACGACTGTCGGAGCGTTTGGATCTGCGTTCGGGTCTTCTTGGAATGCGCTGGTGACTGCAGGCATGTCGTATACCGGAGCATCGTTCAGTTCCGTAACATTGATCGTAAACGACTTGGTCGTGCGATCAACTCCACCGTTCGTTGTTCCGCCGTCGTCGATGACAGTGACGCCAACGACGAAGCTCTGGCCGGTGAATTGATTGACGTGCGGAGCTGTTTCATAGGTCAGCTCGCCCGTGGTCAGGTCAATGGATGGGTAACCCGTGGCGGTGAAGGCGTTCGGGTCAGCCGCGATCGATACCGAGAGGACTTGCCCGGCTTCATCTGTTGCCGAAGCCGGTCCAGGTCGTAGATCCGTTAGGAAGTCCGCGACCATAATGACGCCTTCGTCCTCAAGCGAGTCGGTCGATTCTGGAATTTCGAATTCAGGCGCGTCATTGATTGGAGTCGGCAGAATCGTGAACGTCTGAGGAGCACTCATATTGACGTCCATGTTAGGACCGCCAGTTGCACCGGTATCGACAGCGATTACTTCGACCAAAATCTCGGTGAAAGGACTAGCTGTGTTGACATCGGCCGCCAGTTCATACGTTAGCTGGCCGGGAGCCGAGTCGGTCGTACCCGCAATCGCAGGTTGGACCGCGAACTGCGATGGGTCAACCGCGGTGACGGTGAACGAAGTCTGTTGATCTTCGAACGCGTTAGCTGGTCCAGTCGCTTCGTCGGTTCCCTCAGTCGGGCCCGGCATGATGTCGGTGATGAAGTTGTCGACCACGACCGCACCTGCATCTTCGTCAGTGCCGGTCGTCGCCGGCATCGTGAATTCAGGAGCATCGTTGACGGCTGCCAAGTTGATGGTCAGCGTACTTGTGCTTTCAAGAGGCATGGCGTCCGCACCGGCCACACCGCTATCACGAATGGTCAGCTCGATAAGTGCTGGGCCATCGATTTGATTGTTGTAGTGTGCAGGTGGTGTGTAGGTGATTTCGTCATCGACGACACTTACGCTTCCGCCGTACACCGCTGGATCGGGGTGCAAGATGACCGCACCGACGACCGTCAGGTCTTGCCCAAGCTCATTGGTTTCCGAAGGCGTGCCTTGGACACCCTTGAGGTCATTGGCGGTAAAGTCGCTACCGGGCCGCACAATCAACTCGTCTTCCAAGACATCAATTTCGTCATCGATACCAGTGGGCTGGTCATTGACAGGTAGTACGTTAATTGTCACGGTCGCAGGGACGGCACTTTGCAAGCGAGCGTCCGTTGCGTTGTAGACAAACGTATCGATACCGAAGTAGTCAGGATCTGGCGTGTAGCTGAACGAACCATCGCTTGCCAGGACAAGTGTCCCGTGCGCAACGCCTTGTACTGGGTCGATTTCAGGTGTGAGCGGGTTCTGATCAAGAACGGTGATCAGCGGGCTGTCAGCGTCCGTATCGTTCGCCAGGATGCCAGGAGCGGCAACAGTCAGCGATTCGTCCTCGAGAACGCTGTACTCGTCGTCAACGGCAACCGGTGGCTGTCCGCTAACGACTTCGATGCGATGGTCTTCTACTTCACCGCCGATTCCAAGTCCGGCGCCGGACAGATTGCCGGTCATGCTCACTCGGAAGCGGCTCATTGTAAAGCCGATCACGGCAGACGCTGGAGTCGCTATTTCAACCAGGTTCTCACCCGCTTGGACTGGCATATCCGTCGCAACGCGTTCGCCAGGATCAGAGAAATCTCCGTCAGCATTCCAGTCAACCCAAACGTCCAGGATGCCAGCACCGGTAGAGGTCACAGTTACGGGAACAGGCTCCAGGTTGGAGTTGAACAACCCACCAAAGCTCACGCCCTTTTCATCGTTGTCAGACAGCTGGAGCGTAGTGCCGCTGACCGTTACTGGTGCCATATTTAGTCGGCGTGCCGCAACGGTGCGGTTGATCTCACGAGCAAATGCATCCGCGATCTCTTCGGCTGAATTCGTAGCAAGATCAACGGAGACAGGGATGTTGCCCGCAGTCACAGTAGCCTCACCACCAGCCGGGTTGTCGTCCAGCTCGAAGGTTAGCGACTGTCCGCGGGAGTCGGTCAAGGTGATCGTGTCGCCGTCAAGCATCGCAGCGGGCAGTTCGAGTGAGAACTCACCCACTGGGAGTCGAGTCAGCGATGGAGCGGTCACAAATTGGTATCCCGTTCCACCACCCAAGTTGGCGATATCCCCTTGGCTGGTTGCAATCAAGCCATCCAAGAGCCCAGCGCCTACCGCGCTATTTACGGCAGCCGCTACAGCCGCAGCAACTTGATCAGCGGTTGCTCCGCTGGCGATCGGAACGCGGAAGTTACCTGCGGTGACGTTTCCACCACCAGCGTCGGTATCAAACTCAAACGTAACCGCCTGGATGGCAGGATCAACGATCGAGAATGTTTCACCATCGATCGCGGCGGTTGCTGCAGAAGCTTGTACTACGATCAAACCGTTGGGTGAAATTGTTGCACCGGCAATGGTTGTGGAAGCGGTTAGCGACCCGATGTCGTCACCGGTGGCGAAGATGTCAGGCTGCCCATCGAGTTCGGCATCAGCGAATCCGCCGAGAGCCAAGTTGGGGGCATCAACCGGCAGAATCGCATGGCGAGGTGCATCAATTGAACGCCGGCCATTGCCGTCCGTCATCGTCGTTGGGAACGTGTTAGTAGCACCAGGAGTCCCGGCGTCACCGTAGTCAAGGCCGACTTCAGGCATCACGATCGTGAACTGCGTCAGCGAGTTGACTCGGTTGGCGAACAATGGGTTGCCCGCGAGGTCAGCAATTCCGCGGACCGCTGTTGCCGATACGCTGTCACCGGTAGCCACGACGCTGTCTGCACCGACCACAGCCAGAGCGCCGTCGCCTTGCAAGTAGGTTCGTAGGCCTAGCCCAGCTTCCTTGATGGCCGTCATCAACAACAGAGTCATTCCGTATTCAGACGTCTCTGCGTCGAATGGAATTGAAATGGCACCAGCGCTGACCAGCCCGTCATTATCCAGCTCAAGCAGCGTTGTACCGCCCGCGTGAGTGATTTCAAACGTGTCGCCATCGACGCTCGCAGCACCCGAGCTCGGGTTAAGCGTGTGGTAATCATCGTTGGCGAGCGTGATTTCGTAGACGCTGTCCGTTCGCCAGATACCAGCCACAGGAGTCAACTGGATCGTGCGGCTGTTGGCGTTGTAGCCGAAGATATAGTCGACGCCATCGGTCAGCAGACGCCCGTTCTCGGTCAGTGAAACTGCCGAGGAAACGACGGTAGCTGGATCCGGACCGGTTCCATTGGTGTCCTTCAGAAGAATGGAGAAGAACTCAACGACACCGGATTCAAGCTGAATGTAAGTCGTCGTGCGGTCAGAATCAATTTCGAGAGAGTCGTTGTCTTGAGGCTGCAAGATGACCGCTTCGAGCCCAATGAAGTCGGAACGATCAACTGCACCGCGATCCTTGAAGACGTTGCTACCAAGACCGGCGGGCGAGTTTACGTTTGGATCATCGACACGCAGCTGTCCGGTCACATCGCGGTCCGGGGCAAGCATCGGACTGGATGGCAAGTTGATTGAGTTCTTAACTTGGGAGAGTGCGGGACGTTCCTGCAGTGCTTCCAGCGAACTGTCGATAGCTCGTGAACCGTTCTCCAGGTAGAACCTTCGGTTCGTCGTGCTAACAAACAGTGGTGCAGTCGGTGGCAAGACTTCCGGGAATGAACCGAGGCCAACGTTGACGGTATGGCTGCCATTGTTCTGATACAGATTGGCACCGAGGACTGCTGACGAACCGGCTGGAGCTTGAACGCCAACTTCATTGCTGGCCAGAATGTTGTTCAGCAGCGTTGGAGTCGCGCCGTTCTCGATCAGGACGCCTGTGCCGCTGCCATCACCGTAAACGGTGTTATTGATGACACGAGCAATCTGGTTAGGCGCGTCTGCTGCACCATCACCGGTGACTCGGATGCCGCCCTGACCATTGCTGGCTACGATGTTGTTAACGATGACGACGCCAGGAGCAAGTCCACTGGTGTTCGGTGTTGGTAGGTTGATCGGTGCACCTGGGTAAGGTCGCGCACCGACATCACCGCCACGTACGGATTGGTCACGAGCACCTGCGGAGGCCACGATTCCGAATCCGCTGCTATCGGTGACCGTATTGCCAACCAGGAGGACTTGGCCTTGCGGTCGATCACGATTCGCATCTCCGTGATCTTCACCAAACACCGTCTCGCCGCCCCAAACAACCGGCGACAAGAAACTCTCTGGCGGGAACGTGAACTGGCCCGACTCATCGCTGGCTGCGTTTCCGTGCAGTAGAACGACGGGCGAAGCAGTTTCGACCGCGTCGATCGTTCCGAGCCGCGCCTCACCCATAATGCTGGCATCGAGTCCCAATCGCTCTTGTGCGATGGGTGAATTGATCGCGTCTCTTAAGGCTCGAGCGATGTCGAGCTGCGATGCCGAAGTGTTGATTTCGACAGGAATATTGCCCGGAACAACGCCACTGGCTGCGTCACCAACACCTGCGGTAACATCAAATTCGAACGTGACAGGGACACGACCGTTGCTGAGTGTAAAGGTCGTACCATCGGCAATCTGACCGGCTGAGTCCGCGTTAATCTGAATGCCAACCTGATCTGTCATCCGATCATTGGTGTCAAAGCTTCGGCCTAGCTGAATCCCCAGGAACTCAGGAGGGAAATTGACGAGCTCGCCGGTTTCCGTGTCGGTTGTCCCGTAGTCTGCACCGGTCCGAACGGTTAGCTGATAACGACCAGTTTCAACCTGAGGAGTGTCATAGATCTGGCCGTCGTACTGCGCACTGTTGGCAAAATTCGTGTTTGCACCTGCGTCGAATACCATTTCGCCGCGTTCGGCGAAGCCGATGATAATGTCATCCAGGTAGACACCTTCAAACGCATTATCAAGAGCGCGTTCATCCAGCGTACTGGTACCCGAATCCTGTACACCAAACAGGTCGCCGGTGCGCGACGTAGTTGTACCCATGTCGGTAACGCGTTGGGCGCCAACGAACTGGTGACTTGCGCTCAGATCGAATTTGTGGATATTGATCGCGGATTCGGTCAGCACTGGCCACGCATCTAACGGCCCAGCAAGCGCGGTAGGAACGCTGATCGGATTGTTGTAACGCAGTGCCAGACTGACGCGGATTCGATCACGGACTTCCGTGTTAGTCATCGACTGATCCACGATTACCGGATCAACTTCAGACAACATACGCAGCCCAAATATCGCCAGCGAATCTCCATAGACTCCGTCAGGAGTATTGAAGACCTTGACGATCGTATCCTGGTAAATTTGCACATCCTCGGGAGCGAATCCGATTCCTCCTGCGGCGGCATCCTGGAGCTTGTTGAAAATCGCAAGCGCAATGTCCGCTGGCGTGTCCGTGCCAGCAAACTGAATGTTGTTGCCCGCATTGCTGTTTAGCGAGAAGGTAAACACTTGCCCATTGACGGTGAACTCAACCGGCAAGAATTGTTGGAAGAAGGCAATTTCTGCTCCGGAGGGAGCCTCCAGTAGAACTCCAGCGGTGCCCGGCAAACTATGAATTACGTCGGCCGGCAAATCAGCAGACGTCGTATAATTTGGCGTTGCAAAGTTAGCATCGGCTAGGCCAGCAATGCCGACCATGTTTGGCCGTACTGGATTGAGAGTGACGCGATTCGCGTTGATGCCAAGAATGACTGGCAGTCGCGCTGCAAGCTTGGCGGCAACTTGGCTCGGAGAATCGCCCGCAGCAAATTGGACGTTATTGCCAGTGTTGTCTGAATCCGAGAAGACGATGTCTGTGCCAGCGACGGAAATCGTACTGGTTCCGGACGTAAGACTTGCTGCTCCAGGGATATTCAAGACCAGGCCAAGGTCGTTGGCAAAAGCGCGGTGCGACTCAGCGGTGACATTGTCTCGGGGAAGGAGCTTAAAGTAAGCGCCATCAGACAGCTTGTGCCCTGCCAGGGCATTCAATTCGCTTCCGCCTAGAAGTGCGTTACCGGTGCGGAAGGTAGCGCCCGAGCTGAATTCAAACCTCAGCCTCACATTCTCCTGCCCAGCGAATGCGGCTAGCGAAGTTCTCGCTTGCCGCCAGCCGGTCCCATCGAACAGCTCTTGCGTCTGCTGTGGGTTTCCGAAAGCGTCAAAGTTTGTCGACGCGCCTCCGCCAAAATTGTCCATCTCGTCGACGAACGTATTCTGTCCGGTTCTATCCAAGCCCGCGTCGCGAGGCGTGTTGTTCGTAGCTAGCAGCGCCCAATTTCCATCTTCGCCCGCACCATAGACACGAAATGCGTCTTGCATACGGTTGTTGCCGTCGTTCAAGTCGCTGTCGGTACCGGAGGTATCAAGCAGATAGTTGAAGTACAGCATCGGTTGATCGTCGGGGCTGTACCCCCGAAGATCGATGGGGTTACTGACGATCGCACCATGAGCACCACCGGGGAGATCGTACGTATCTTGATATGCGTCTACGTCGTAAACTCCACCCCAGTTACCAATTTGTGCAGGTCCGCCGCCCGAGGGGTCGTTGAAACCGAAGTAAAGAACGTTGTCGCCTGGTTTGTCGCCAAGTTCCGACACATCAAATGGTTCTGTCCTGCCATGCCCAGGTTCATTGTCGCGCCTCTGCGAGGTGTGCCACAAGTTTACGTCGAGTGGCGAGAACGCGATGCTTGTCGCACTCGGCAAAGCCCCTTCGGTGCTCTGAATCTTGTAGTTGAAGCCTGGGAATACTGGTTGAAGATCACCGGCGGTATCGAAGGCGTAGATGGTGCCATCGGTAGTGATACCGAACAGCATGTTTGCAAAGCGGCCTTCTTCCAAGTTGCGAGGGCCAGCTGTTAAGCCGGTGAAGGAAACCGGCGCATTAGTTTCGGGATCAATAATGGTCGTAAAAGGAAGCAAACCGTCGGAGATGATTCCCGCGGGAGGAGTCGGGCCGTTGTGGAAGAATGAGAATGGCGTATCACCATTGCCAACCGGAGCCGCAAAAATCTCTCCGAGATTGCTGACGGCAAACAGCGTTCCGCCAATTTCGGCAAGCCCCGTTACAACACCATCGGTGAAGTTGTTTGCTTCGGTACCTGACAGAAATCGCCCGAATTCAATTTTTTGTGTACCCGCACCAGTTGCTTGGAACGCGCCCTGCCGGTCCTGCACAGGGTTTGTACCTGGGTTGATGGCAGCTCCGGTGTTGGGATCAAGTTTGTAAACAATATTGGTTGTGTTGAAGCTCGTGCCAGCAATGCCGAGAACTGCATTATCAGCTGGATTCCCTATGGCAGCCTCGAACGAAGTCGCCAGGGCACGCGAACCTACACCGAACATTTTCTGTTGATTCGGATCGCTATTGAAGAAGGTCAGAGCATTGATGTTGAACCCGTCACCGGCTGCGGCTCCATTTCGTTGCCGCTGCTGCACCTGGAATGTTGGTGGTGGGCCTGCGGCGGTGATGACCGTTGTAAAGGTCTGTATTCCATGATTACCCGATTGATTGGAAGCATTGTTGGGTATTGGATTACCGGCTTGCCCCACGGCGTTGATAACATGGAAATTCCCAGTGTTCGCGTCGATCGACGGCACGCCAGTTGGGATCTCATAACCAACCAATCGT
>DNPC01000001.1 GCA_003501565.1 Planctomycetaceae bacterium
CAGGCGATCCAGCCAGCTCCTCCGGAGCAGCCCGGCGACGACGCGCCACCACCGCTGCCACCGCCAGAGATGCCCGAACTGTAAGTCTCAGCGGTGCCGGTCTCGCGGTACCCTAAGTCAACTGACTGAGAAAATGACTTAGGAAATCACCAGAGAAAGTCACCTTAGTGGACTGATTTGGGCGGGCAAATCACTGAACCTCGGTCAGGTTGGTCCGTCAGGCATAACGAAACTCGTCAATGCGGGATCTGGTGCAGAAGTGCCAGATCCCGCTTGCAATGAGCTAGGTCTCTAATCCAGTTGCGTGTATTAAGATGCCTGCGTCGAACTGTCAGCCGGCGGGTGGCTCTTGAAAACGCTGGCTGTCTGCAACATTCTTTGCGTGGAGGCAAACGTGTGTCCTACGCTATTGCCGGGGAACTGCGGCTCCCAATTGACGGTGGATCGCTGCCACTTCCTCAGGTTGGATTCGCAAGCCGTGGGCAAGATCCGCCAGATAGCTCGCTTCATGATTGCTATCGAAATCAATTGCAGCTAGCGACAGCATGTAGACCTTCTCCTCCAGCCCTAGCGGAACACTCCACGCAAATTCACGAACGTCGACCGGCCGCTTGAACTCCTCCTGAAGAAACTGAACGGTCGCGGGTGATCGATCCGCGACTCGGGAGAGAATAGCCCTTTGTTCGTCATCGGTGATACGTCCATCCGCTTTTGCAGAATTGATCATGGCTCGGACGAGCACAAGGACCTCGTCGTTTCGGCTGACCTCAGGCTGCGGCTGGCGATTGGGGGCGCGACTACCACTACGATAGCGCGAACCTACGTCGTCAAAGTTGGGAGGTTGGCGACGCGGCGCGGATGATGTGGGCGGTGCAGGCATGCCGGATCGTGCGCTACCACCGGTCGCAACGCCTAACAAATCCTCGAGTTCATCGGCTTGTTGTTCCAGCGTTCCGCTGCTGCGTCGGCGGTCTGGAGCAGCAGGTGCTCCTCCGGACGAAGGCTTCGAACGGGAACGGCCGCCGCCAAGTAGATCCTTGAGGATCTTCCCGCCCAGACCGCCGGATGATCCGCCTGATGCACTTTTCGTTCCGCCCCCCAAGAGCCCGCCCAAGATATCCATTGGGTCCATGATTGACCTTTCTGAGATTCGCCTAAATTAAAACCGTGCTGCGGTTCCGCCCCCCCAATCACGGCACTCATGGGTTATCGTAACCGTATTGATAGCCAGCAGGTATTACCAACTGGCGTTAATCGGTGACGCGGAAATCTGACACGGCGCTGATCGCTTGCTCGTAAACGCGAGCGTCGTCACTAGGCGATAAAACTTAGACGCTTGAATTATCTTGGAGTCTGGAAAATGCAACTTCGCTACCTGTGCTTGTTTGCGCTTGTCGCCATGGCAGATTGGGCTCACACGAATCATGCAGCACTGGGGCAACCGCCAAACGTTGTGTTCTTGCTAGCCGACGATTTAGGCTGGAGTGACGTCTCGTGCTACGGCAGTCCATTTTGCGAAACACCGAACATAGACCGGCTGGCTAGTCGCGGCGTCAGATTCACAACCGCCTACGCGGATGCATCCATCTGCTCACCGACGCGTGCTAGTTTGATGACGGGCCGCCATCCGGTACGGACTGGCATTACTACGTACATTCCCGGCCTTCGCCACGCCTCTGGCCAGTGGACTACGCCACCGAACGAATTGCAGTTGGCTCTTGAGGAACAAACGCTCGGAGAGATGTTCCAAACACTTGGATACACAACATTTTACACCGGAAAATGGCACTTGGGTGGCAAGGGGTATCTACCGCCGCAGCAGGGTTTTGCGCATTACGTCGGTGATGACCAGCTCGGCAGGCACAACAAGGACATTCAAGTTGGGCAGCGGATGGTCAACGCCTTTACAGAATTCCTGGACGGCCCCGCGGATTCAGATGACCAACCCTTTCTTGCCTATCTAGCGTTTCATGAACCGCACATTCCCATCTTGGAATACCCTCCTTACATCGATCACTTCCGCGAAAAGGCCGCTAGTTTAGGAAGAACTCCCGATCCTTTGCCATTTCGCGACGGATTGCAACGATCTCGACAGGACGACCCGGCATATGGAAGTGAGGTAGCGGCACTCGATGGATTTATCGGACAAGTAGTAGCCGCACTCGAGCAACGCGGTTTGAGCGAAAACACGATCGTGGTTTGCTTTTCCGACAACGGAGGACTTTCGATCAAAGCCCAGCCGGGTCCAACTTCCAACACCCCACTGCATTTGGGGAAAGGCTGGTTGTACGAAGGTGGAATCCGTGTCCCTCTTGTGATTTCGTGGCCGCAAAAGATCAAACCTGCGGTCTCAGACCAAATCGTTACCAGCCAAGATCTGCTACCGACTCTGGTCGATCTGGCCGGTGGTACGACAAAACTTGCCAAGGAACTCAATGGGATCGATGGCAGAAGCATCGCCGCAGCGTTGCCACTTGGCACTGGGCAAACGCCGCGAAAACTACCTGAAAAAGCCCATTTTTGGCACTACCCTCACCATCATGGTTCAACCTGGGGCCCAGGTGCGGCGATGCGCAAAGGCGACTGGAAGCTAATCCAGTTTGATTACTATCGGGAAGTCGAACTTTATAACTTGGCAAGCGACCTATCCGAAGAACACGACCTGTCGGAGCAATTTCCCGAACGTGTCCGCGCGATGCAGGCTGAACTGGCTGCCTGGCAAGAAGAAGCTGGCGCCAAATTTGCGATACCCAACAACATGATGCCCGACGAATTGGTTGCCTGGTGCATCGTTCCGTTCGACGCGGTCGAGCGTGGCCCGGAGGCTCGCGCTGCGATGCTGCGTGAACTTGGTATTCGGCGCTTGGCCTACGATTGGCGCGAAAAGCACATCCCGACTTGGCCCGCCGAATTAGCGGCACTAGAGCAACATGACATAGAACTGACTTCATTTTGGTGTTCCGCGTCGCTTAATCCCACGCAGGATCGGGCTACCCAGCTGATTCTCGAGTTCCTTGCCAAGAATGATGTTCAGACGCAATTGTGGGTGATGTTACCCGACCATGAACTCGCCAAAATTTCGGACGCAAATGCGCGGGTTGAACGAGCCGCGCAAGCGATCCGCTCTTTGGCGGAGAAAGCGGCCGAAATTGGCTGCTCAGTCGGACTGTATAACCACGGCGGGTGGATTGGCCGTCCAAGCAGCCTAGTCGCGGTGATGGAGGAGCTCCACGATTTGGAAAATGTGGGAGTGGTTTACAATTTTCACCACGCACACGACGATCTCGACGCATTCCCACAGGCCCTGCACGATCTTAAGCCGCACTTGATGTGCCTCAATCTCAACGGCACAAGCGTTGGAGGCCCAAAGATCCTCCCGCTCGGACAAGGCGAAGTTGACCGTCAGATCCTCAGCTGGATTCGCCAAGTGCAGTACACCGGCCCCATCGGCGTCTTGGACCACCGCCAAGATACGGATGCTAAAGAGTCCCTTCAGGCCAACCTCAACGGACTCCGTCAGTTGCACGGGTTTGGCAAATAGCCGGCAACAAGAATCATCCAAGCTCGCCCTGTTAGCTAACCGCCAACAGGGACTCCCATCTCAGGTACTCCGGTCTCAGGCACGCCAATCGCAGGCAATCCCATCGCCGGGTCGGCTAGCAGCCCAACGGCCGGCGATAACGCGGGCGCTTGTTCGGTTCCCGCCAGAGAATTCTCGCCTTTCACACGCTTACCGTCTGTCGGCTCAAATAGTCGGCCGCAATTTTCACCATCACCAAAACTGATTCCCAGTCCACGGGCTGCGTCGACAACGGAGGAGTTTGGGTCAACCTTATTGAGGCAGCCGATGGATTCGCTGATGGGACACGAACCAAACTCTGGCGGCTGGTACGTCACCATTTGGCCAAAGCTCTCTTGGTGAACCAGCCGAACTGCGTGGGCACCAAACTGCGTCGCCAAGAATCGATCGAAGGCGGAGGGCGTCCCACCACGTTGCAAGTGCCCGAGAGCGGTCGAGCGTGTTTCGAGCGGAAGCCGTTTTTGCAGTTCGACGCTGAGTGTCGCGCCGATACCGCCCAACCGCACTTGGCGGTCCTCGGCCCTCCGTTCCAACGTAATCTCTTCGCCGCTAGGGAGTCTCGCCCCTTCGGCAACGACCACGATACTGGACTTCAGTCCCGCCGCACGCCGTCTGCGGATATGACTGCACAGGCTCTCGTAACTCCACGTCATTTCAGGTAGCAGGATGACATCTGCGCCTCCTGCGATTCCGGCATGAAGTGCGATCCAGCCAGCATGGCGGCCCATGACTTCAAGAATCATGATGCGCCCGTGGCTGGCCGCGGTTGTGTGCAGCCGGTCGATCGCATCGGTCGCACAAGCGACTGCCGAGTCGAATCCGAAAGTGAACGCCGTCGAGGATAGATCGTTATCGATCGTCTTGGGAACGCCAACGACGGGAATCCCGACTTCCGCGAATTGCTCCGCGACGGCCATCGAGCCATCGCCGCCAACACAAACCAACCCCTTCAGGTTGTATTGGCGACAAGTATCCTGGACGCCCAAAAGCAACTTGGGCTCGAGATTCACCCGGGTATTCTCTCCCGTCAGCGCAGCAAACCTTCCCTTGTTCGTCGCCCCCAAGATGGTACCACCTTGCTGGAGAATTCCGCGCATACCATCGCTCGCAAGCGGTCGACAGCGGACGGGATCAACCAGACCTTCGAAGCCATCCTCGAATCCAACAACTCCATAGCCCAATCGCTCCGAGCCCCCAACAACCCCGCGAATGACTGCATTCAGTCCCGGACAGTCGCCTCCGCTGGTGAGGACGCCGATCGACTGCTTTTCGTGTTCTGACATTTTTGCCCCATCTGCCTGCCTGCCGCCCCGAGTAGTCGGGAGGCAGATTGTCTGTTGATGAACCTTTCGAAAGCCAAAAGTCGCTCACTCGGGAGAAACTGTGGGAACTGGCGTCGGTTCGCTATTGCAAAAAACTAGGTCACAAAACTGGTAAAGCACACTTTGGCGATAGCAATTGAGCCGCAGGAGTTTGATAGCGCATTGTGGCGAAACGCCCCAACTAAAGCGCCTTAACGAACGGGAGCTTGCGGACATCAACGGCGGCAATCCGTATTACGCTCGTTCGGATTACGCGGACTCGGTAACAATCGCCAGCGGATGTCGAGCTTTAGAACGATGAATTGCGTACACAGTGGCCAGCTCTGCCAGCCACGTTTAGGTTCGCACACGCTCAGAAAACGTGCACAACCGACACACCGAGTTAATCTAACACCACAAGGATCGCCCTGCCTTCCACTGCTTCAAGCAGCCCCAAAGACATTCACCGACGTGCGGGGATGCCCGCAGCACCAACAAAAGAGACGCTCTTTGTTGTCAAAACGTAACGCAGAGGTCAAATAATTGAGACCACCTCTCTGGCTCCGATCGAGCCCGCCATCAACCCACTTCGACGGCCTGACAGCCACAAAAACGGGGCTTCCGCGTTTGAAAAAAATAAAGCTAGCGTTTTTCGAGTTGGACACTTACAAAATGGACACCCTGCCGGCTGCTTAAAAACTAGGCACGCCTCTTGGTGCCTAAGTTTTACGCACCCCTGCCCGCGGCTTGAGCACACGGCGGTCAAGCCGCATAACTGCTAGCAAAATAAGGACTTACGACGAGGCGTTTGCTTGCACTCAGAAGATAGGTCTGAGTCTAAAACGACGGAGATGTTTAGACATGGATCTCGACTGAGAAGCACAAAGGACGCGAAATGAGCTCGAACCCCTTTCAGCCTGGCAATGGCCACAACTTCCCAAATACAAACGCTACCCCCGGACAGCCGAATCACGCCGCACCCCCTCCTCAGAGCTACGGGCAAAGCAGCCATCCCGTTAACCCCACAAGTCCCCTTGGCGGGCAATCTGTCCAAGGCCTGACGGCCACAGCACAGCTAACGCCCACTCCCGAAAAGCCGGCTGAACAACCCACTTCGAAGCTCGCGATCGACCTCAAAAAGTTCAATGCGATGGCCGCCGATCTGCGAGCCACCATTCGCCGAGCGCCAACTTTCGAGCTGCGGTGCTCCCAAGCCTTTGATGTCGCAAATGACCTGTTTGGGAACGCACCGACCTGGGTCTGCTTTTACCGTGAGCTTTTGGGCGGCAGCGGCATGATCCACCTGATCTTCACCGACAACGATGAATTCGGGCGTTTCCTGCGGACCGACCAATACCACCAAATCCAGCAAATGCTGACCGCCCTGCGTAGCCGCGATTTACCTGAGAACGACCCCAACGATCCCCAGCGGATGATCACCGT
>DNPC01000415.1 GCA_003501565.1 Planctomycetaceae bacterium
TTGAGCTGCTATAACGGCTTGCTGTCCTGTGGACAATTGTGCCGAAATGCGGCCATCTATTCGGGCAATCCGCGTGTACTAACGCTGACTTAGTTCGTGCACCATATCGACGAGTGCGACAGCGTTTTCCGGCGGCGTCTGCGGCAGGATACCATGCCCCAGATTGAAGATGTGTCCAGCGCGACCACCAGCCCTCTGCAGTACATCCATGGTCATTTCCTTGAGTGTCTCTGGCTCAGCCATCAGGGCTAGGGGATCCAGATTTCCTTGCACTGCTCGGTCGTGGCCAACCGTCTCCCAGGCGTCATCAAGCGGTGTTCGCCAATCAATACCCACTACAGTGCGTTGGTCTCCACGAAGTTGTGGCAACAACGAAGGGTTGCCAGTTGCGAAATTGATTACTGGAACGCCGGGAACGATCGAGTCGATAATCAGCCGAACCCACGGCTGAACATGCTTAACGTAGTCTTGCACCGACAGACAACCCGCCCAGGAATCGAATAGCTGGACGCACTGTGCACCGGCCGCGATTTGGTGGTTTAAGTACAGAGCAATCGTGCTTGACAACTTTTGCATGAGCACTCGCCAAGCGCTTGGGTCTCGGTACATCAGTCGTTTCGTATGCAAATAGTTGCGGCTGCCGCCCCCTTCAATCATGTAGCTGGCAAGCGTGAAAGGGGAGCCGGCAAAACCGATGATCGGAATTGATTCGTCGATCGCTTGCCGCGTGTAGGTAACCGTGTCCATCACAAACTGTAGTGATTCCATCGAGGTCAATTCGCTTACACGATCGATGTCGGCACCGGTTCGTATCGGATTGTGAATGACGGGACCGTCGCCTTTGGCGAATTCGAGGTCCATTCCCATGGGTTCAAGAATGGGCAATAGATCCGAGAAAATGATCGCGGCGTCGACGCCAAGCTTCTCAACGGCTGTCTGCATGACTTCGGCGCACAATTGCGGATTCTTGCAAAGCTCAAGAAAGCCGGTCTTCTCCCGGACCTCACGATATTCTGCCATGTAGCGCCCGGCCTGACGCATTAGCCAAACTGGAGTCACCTCCGAAGCCTCTTGACGGCACGCTCGCATAAAGGGTCCGTCATACCACCGCGCGTTGCGATCCATCGGCTCTTGTCCCAATAATTCAACAACTTTAAGTCGAGCTTTACGACCGGCCAACAGTCTGCCAGCTCGCGTGGCACACTCCATCACCAAGTGCCCCATCTTGGGGTGCTCGGGCTCAAGGTCCACAGGCAAATCGTTACTGCGCAGCATCTCAGTCGTCGTTGGACCAATGGAGGCTACCAAGACACCAGACAAAGCGGCCCGTAGCTTGTCTTCCAAATCAAGCTGTGCACTCAGCCGCAACATGTTGACTACTTGGTGGGCGCTGGTAAACAGGAGCAGATCACGTTGACCGGCAATGATGGCGTGGATGTTTGCTTCCAGGGGGCCAGTATCCTCAGGCAAGTCCCAGGCATAGACCTGGAGCGGTACGACCTCTGCCCCCCTGGCTTCCATCCCGGCAATCAAACTTGGGTTAGATTTACCATATTCCTGCAGCCCGACTTTCTGATTGGCGATCGGAACTTCTTGGTCAATCGTCTTTAGCAACTCGCGCCACGTGTTGGGCTCAGGCACTTTGACCGTTGGCGTAATGCCCAGCTCTCGCAAAGCCGCCAGAGGTTTTGGGCCGCGCACGATCGTGGTGATATCCGACAATGCATCCAGGAATCGCTGGGTGTCGACTTTTCGTTCAATCGCTTTGAGCAGCTGCCGGAATCCGACCCCAGTCAGCAGAACCACCACGTTAATTTCACCAGTGATGACACGGTAGGCAAAATCGACAGCCGCCGGATTATCCGCAATGGGGACTTCCCGCATCGAAGGGCTAACGTGGGGCTGACCACCGAATTTCGTGATCATTCTCACCATGTCTTCCGCTTTGCGGCTTTCGAGCGCTGCCACGGCCAGTCCGTCAAAAGAAGGTGTTTCAGATGCCATGATGCAAGTCGTCTTTCTGGATGTTATGGCTATACTGGTGCCGCTGGCCAACCGACCGAGTTTGCCCGATCTTGCAGACGCAATAACTAATGCGCCGCCACAACCCAATATTGTTTGGCCCTAGACTGCATTCACGCTAGGGGACCGGACGCTTTTTCTCCGAGACAACGAGTTAATTCGCGACAAGTAAGTAAATGGCTGACGAAAATCCGATTTTTGAGCAGGTCGCCCAGCTGGCCAGTAGCGATGGGGCTGAGGCCGCGGTGGACACACTGATTACGCACTTGACCGCCAACCACGAATACCACGAGCTCTTTGAGGCAAAGAAAATGCGGCTTCGGCTGAGTCTCGGCTTACCGGCCGCGCAGGCTCAGCACGAAGAGCGGTGTGACGAGGAATTGGAACTCAAACTGGAGCGTGGCCTTTTGGAGGCTTGCCGCGAGGTCGGAGAATTGTTCTTCGCTGAAGGACGCGTGCGAGAGGGCTGGATGTATTTGCGGCCGGTAGGTGATCGAGAAGTAGCCGCCAAAGCGATCGCCTGTGTCGAGCCGAACGACGACAACGCCGATGAGTTACTCGAAGTACTAGTTCACGAAGGTGTTGACGTTGCCCGTGGTTACCAAATGGCGCTGGATCGTCTCGGTACATGCAACAGTATTACATTGTTTGAATCAGCTCTAGCAGCTCGGCCGAGGGAAGATCAAAAGTCCGCAGCTGGACTTCTCGTGCGTCACGTGCACCGGGAGCTGGTGGAGAATCTTCGAGGTGACATCCAGCGCCGTGAGGGTCAAGCACCTTCTGGTAGTACCGCTGCTGACCTGCTGGCCGACCGAGGCGATCTGCTTAGTGACGGAACTTACCATCTGGACACCAGCCATCTGGCAAGCACCGTGCGATTTGCAAGAGTTCTCGATGATACCGAAGTGCTCGAGCTAGCCCGTGATATTGCCTACTACGGGAGCAAGCTCCATCCTCAATTTCAGTATCCCGGTGAGGAACCGTTCCTGGATCTATACCCAGCATCGCTGGCATTCTTCGGCGCACTTTTAGGTGACAGGGTCGATGCAGGTATTCGTTTTTTCCAACAGAAAGCTGATTCAGTTCCACAGCAAGATTTCGGTGTTGTGGCTGTAGAGGTGCTGATCGATCTGCTTTCGCGTTGCGGTCGCCACGAAGAAGCCCTGGCAGCTTACGAAAAGCGACTGCCGGCAGACGCTCGAACAATGGGAATCGCCCCTACACTCCTACAGCTCAGCCAACGACTCGGAAATTTTGACAAGATGCAGTCTATATCGCGCGATCGTGGGGACCTGCTCGGGTTCGTTGCCGCAACACTGCAAAACAATCCCTAGCTGAGTTATGTGCAGGTGCAGATTGGCACCGAGAGCTTTTGCTCGGTTTGTGGCACGGTCCGTCGTAGGCGAGGCGCTGGGGGAAATCGCGGCCCCCAAAAAAAAAGCGGCACTGGAAGAAGTGCAGCACTGAGCGAGAGCGTTGCGATGAGGGAGCTCGGGGATCAGGGCACTGTTTTAGCGACGAACAAGAGTAATCGGTTTTAAGATTGACGCACCGTGCGGACTCCGTCCCACCTCAGCGATCGAGCGGTTCGAAGCTTTCACAATGCGGAGCAACGCCCATGCAATCGCAAAAAACTATCGAACAAGTCATCGCTGCGTATGTTACGGCGCGCGAGCGTGGTGAGCAGCCATCGCGGTCACAGCTGCTGGAAGACAATCCATCGTTGGCAGACGAGCTGCGCGAGTTCTTTCAGCTACACGATCAGCTATCCGGCAATGAAAAAGATGCCGAGACGCAAGCTGGGGCAATCGACACTCCCGGTACGCCTGACAAGCCAGCTTCTTCGCACGTGCAGCCGCCGCGTGAGTTGGGCGACTATGAGATCTTGGAAGAGATTGATCGTGGCGGAATGGGCGTCGTTTACAAAGCACGCCACAAAGAACTCGGACGAGTCGTCGCGCTGAAGCTGATTCGCTCCGGTGAACTCGCCAGTGAAGAAGAAATCCAGCGATTTCGTAGTGAGGCCGAAGCCGCAGCTGCTTTGACTCATCCGGGCATCGTTCCGATCTACGAAGTCGGTATGCTTGATGGTCTGGTCTATTACACAATGGCCTACATCAACGGCCAGAGCCTGGCCGAAATGGTGGACGCTGGACCGCTTGATCCCAAGGAAGCAGCGCGCATTGTTCAGAAGTTATGCGTGGCGGTCGAACACGCTCACCAAGCCGGTGTATTCCACCGCGACATCAAACCGGCAAACGTCCTGGTCGACAAATCGGGACAACCCATCCTGATCGACTTTGGGTTAGCCAAGATGGCCCACCAAGACAATGGCTTAACCACAACCGGCCAACTTCTTGGTACACCTGCGTATATGGCGCCCGAGCATGCTTCTGGACGGTCGACGGAAGTGACGCCCATGTCAGACGTTTATTCGCTCGGCGCGCTGCTGCATTTCCTCTGTGCGGGACAACCACCTTTCACTGGTCCAACTCCTTTTGATGTTTTATTGCAAGTGCTCGACCGTGCACCTGTGCCACCCAGTAAGCTCAACCGTCGCGTTTCCTACGAGCTGGACTATGTTTGCCAGCGCGGGCTTGAGAAAGATCCGAAAGATCGTTACGACAACGCAGCCCAAATGGCCGGCGATTTGTCTCGTATACTGGCCGGCAAGCCTGTTGACTGCCCCACTCTTTCGCCTTGGAGTAGATTCGAATCGTGGTGGCGTCGCGAGCCAATCTTGGTAGTACACCTAATCGGTATCGGCATCACCACGTCCATCGTCGCAATCTCACAATGGGTACGCGGTGGCGTGACGGATGAATTCGTGCTACGAATCATCCTATTACTAACTTGGATACTAGCTTCTTTTGCGCTGCAATACGGTGTCGTCCGCGAGCGTCTGCGGGACGCAGCCTGCCTGACTTGGGCAACAGTAGACGTCTGCATCTACACGACATTGATCGCATTTGCGGCCCCACCGCGTTCAATGCTGCTGATCGGTTACCCGATGATGATCGTGGCCAGTAGTTTGTTTTATCGCAAACGATTCCTGGTCTACATGACTACGGTTTGTATCATCGGTTTCTTGATGCTAGCCTGGCTCGCACCGCTAGAAGATTTTGTAAAGTACGATTTCGCGGCGATCTTCATCGCCGGGTTGGTGGTTATCTGCTTCACGCTGCTCAGTACGATTCGCCGAGTTCGAAGCATGAGTGTGTTCTATGATGACGAGGTCTAGACGGACTGGGAACACCAACCACAGCTAGCTAATTCCGGTTTTCTTAGCCTTAACGCCAGCTGCGCTATTTGGCCGTTGGTTTCTTCATATTGTCGCCGGGCATGCGGTCGATCAGGAGGGCGAAGGGATCGACTCCAACTTTGTCAGGCAATTCGTCCACCAGGAACGTGAAAGTGGACTGCCCCGTAGTGATCTTCTGCCGCTCGCGATAGAGGGTATCGCCGTAGCGCCGCCCGTCCTCGGGACTCGCGAACGCCCCGATCTCAATCCAATCATCCAGTTCGACCGAAGTTTCTTTGCCCTTTTCGTCCGCTCGGAACTTCTCGCAAACGACCTCGATCGTGATCTCAAATTTGCCATCAGGCAGCTCTTCATAAGTCGCGTTTTCTGTGCGATTAGCGAAGAGCGTGATTTCTTCAAACAAGTCCTTGAGCAAATACTGCAGCTCCGGTGGAGTCACATCACGCAGTCTGTCAACAAGATCCAAAGACGTTGGATAAGGTGGGTCCTGGTAGCCGAATTCCTCGACCAAGTCCCGTAGCACAGAGTTGATCTTTTCTTCACCTATCATCTCTTTCAGGTAGTACATCACACAGCTTCCTTTGCGATAGTGAATGTACCCCTGGCTAGATTCGACGGTGATCAATGGCCGCTCTTTTAGTTGTTCTCGTCCACGAGCTCTCAAATAGTTGTCCATTTCATACTGCAAGAATTTGCGCATGATATCCCGCCCAAAAGTCTTCTCCATGACCATCAGCGCTGAGTACTGCGCGAGCGTCTCACTAAGCAGCGTCGAACCTTGCATATTGGATCCAACGACTTGGTGCGCCCACCACTGGTGTGCCATCTCGTGGGCGACAACGTAATACACCATGTCGATGTCGTCTTGATCTTTGATATCTGCGATAAATCCAATACCCTCTGAATAAGGCATTGTGCCGGGAAACGCTTGAGCAAACGTGGCAATACGGGGAAACTCAATGATCCGCGCTTGCTTATGTTTGTACGGGCCGAAATTCTCTGTGTAGTACACGAGCGAATCGCGAATCGAACGCAGCATGTTCTCTACGTTCCACTCGTGATCGGGATGATAGTACACTTCGATATCAATTCCCTTCCATCGATTGGCAGCGACTTTGTAGTCGGCTGAAACAAACGAATAGAAGTTCAATGAAGGGTGGTCGACCTTGAAATGGAAGTAGTTGCGACCATTTTCTTCCCATCGCCGGACAAGTGACCCCGGTGCAACGGCGACATCGTTGGTGGTACTGATCACTGTTTCCACCTCAACCCATTCATTGACACCCCCGATGTAAGTTCGACGACGGTTCCAGTTATCGGCAGGATCGAGAACCGGCATCAGATTCTGCGCTTCGTCCAAACCTTGATCTTTGCGATCGGCTTTGTTTGTCAACTCGGCTGAGCTTTGGTAGCCAATCTGCGGCGCGATAGTGTTGTTGAAAAAAGTTCCATTTTGCACGATGTCAGCGCGTGACAACGAGTTTTCAAATCCGTCTGGTTCGTAGGTGACTTCGTACTCCATCCGCAGTCGCTGACCAGGTTGCATCGGCGGTGAGAATGAATAGACGTAGTAATCGAAGTCGTCATAGGAGTGCTCCAAAGTCGCGTTCTCGATATTGACGGTGGTCTCCATTCCATCAGTGAAAGTCAAGTACATTTCTTTGATCGGTTCATCGCTTCGATTCACGATTTCTTGAGTGGCAGCGAACCGAAGTCCGCGTCGCTCCGGATAAAGATCGATCGTGTAGTCGACTTTGGTGATATGTGGCTGCGGTTGGTTTTCGTGCAACTCCTTGAAGTCTTTTTCGTATTGAGCGCGAAGCGCACGCAACTCGGCTGGACCTTGTAATTCGTTGCGAACCATCGTGTTGTAATAGACCCAACCGGCACTAATCAGCCAGAGTGTCGCAGTAACACCCACGGCCCCTGCTAATCCGCCTTTGAAATTCTGTCGGACGGCAACTAACCGTCGACGAACATCGCGTTCTTTCCCGCGCTGCCAATATAGGATGCAGAAGAATCCGATAAGTGCTGCAAACAGCAACCAGTAGACTGAAAATGCGGCTACCGTCTGTACATAGGGTGCATAACCATACATGTCTGAGTAGATGTAGTTCGGCAGGCTTCCGTAGCGTACCATTCGCGTCGAAATCTCAAGCGCCGACCAAATGAAACTGTTGATGATCACCAGTATCACGAACAAGAAATACCCGATGTACTTGTTCGGAGACACAACATGAGCCAGCATCGAAAGCATTACGAAGAAAAACATGCTCATCAGATCCATGACCAGGATCTCAGACACGTATAACCCGAGCTGGAACCGGGTGTAGCCGCTAAAGGCCTGAACGATCATGCCCACCACGATACCAACACATAGCACGAGAGCTACGATCAGCATCATCGCGATCAACTTGCCCAGAAAAATCGTCCACGTGCTTTGAGGTAAAGCATCGTAGACCTCGTCTAGTTTGGCATCACGCTCTTTCCAGACCATTACACCGGTGTAGAACGCGATAATACCAATCAAAAACGCGTACATGGATCCGCGCAACAAATCGACGATGTTGTATGTGACCGGCAGTGAGCTTAGACCAAACCCCTCATCCGCGCTCAAGGTAAGCGCCACGGAGGCGTTTAAGAGTGTTACTAGCAAGAGCACGATAAAGACGTTGCTCTTGATAGTTTCAAAGAAGTCTACGCGTACTTGGCTTCGCAGTTGGGCAACGCGCGCCGCCCAGCCATGATGAAAGGATGCTATTGGAATCTCGGAAACGGACGTGTTTGCTTCGGGTGTTGCAACCGCCTTCGCGGAACTTCTCAGGCGCCTTTCTGCGAACGAGAAACGCCAGTACGCTAGTCCGAGAACGCCCATACTGACCGCTAACCAGAGCGCACGGTTGGCAAGCATCAGGCCAGATAGTGTGACTACTTGCGTATTGCGGTCGGCTACCGTCCAGTAACGCGTGATGTCCTCTACAGCGGTGGTTCCGAACGGATCAACCATTGCTGCCAAGGTGCGATTGTCGAGGTTGGAGACCAGGCTGCTTGCGATCGCCGAACCGACCAACAGCAAGATCGCTGCGATGAAGGCCGCGATTGTGCTGCGTGTGTAGACAGCAACTGCAAAAATGAGTGCCGTCACGATGATCGCGTTCGGAACGGCAAACACGATCATGCCCCACGCATGAGCTGACCAATAAATGGGGCCCCAATTTTCAGCCTCCACCCACGGCATGTATTTCGCAAGCAACACACCCAGAGAAACGCCCAGCATGGGGACAACCGCAACCAGAGCTGCCCCCCAGAACCGCCCCATAATGTAAGACAGCTTGCTCATCGGCTTCGTGAAGAGAATTTGGTGCGTGTTGTACATAAAGTCGCGTGACGCTGCACCGTTTGCGAAGGCGGCTGTCATCACAACTGCGATGATCGACATCGAAGCAAACATCACTTGCACTGTGTACGGCGAATTGCGATTTGCATTTTCAAGCGAGCCGCCCACCTGAATGTTGTCGCTGGATGTCGCACCGAGTACTAGCGCGAATACAATCACCAAGAAGACATAGACCATCATCGAGCGCAACCAGTAGTTCAGCTCGAAACGGAAAAAGGTTGAGAACATTTTATTGCGGTAGTTTGAGAGTCAGTCGATGTGTGAAGATGTATCCGTCGTGATTGCGGCCACGCTAGACTGCGGAGGGTGCATCCGGCTGAATGCTGGAGAAAAACACATCTTCCAGGTCCGGTGGTACGCTTTCAAATCCATCCCCAGGCTCAGTTTCACTTAGCACATGAACGAGAGGCCTGCCTGCCACCAGTTTCGTTGAGATGACTTGGAGCTGGCTACGGAGTTCTTCAAGCTCAGGCTTGCTCACGGATTTTTGCCAAATATGGCCCGAAAGCGAAGCTTCAGCATCAGCGGGCGCCCCGGCAAATCGAACGGTTCCTTGATGGATGATCGCCATCTGAGTACAGAGTTCTTTCACGTCTTGAACGATGTGCGTCGACAGAATGACAATGATGTTCTCGCCGACTTCGGATAACAGATTGTAAAACCGGTTTCGTTCACCCGGATCCAGTCCGGCTGTTGGTTCGTCAACAATCAGCAGCTGTGGATCACCGATCAAGGCTTGGGCAATGCCAAACCGCTGCTTCATCCCTCCGGAAAACGAGCTAATCGACTTGCGAGCATGCTGACTCAGGTTGACCCGATTGAGCATCGCTTCGACTCGGTCACGACGTTCGCCTCGATTAGTGATACCTTTCAATATTGCGATGTGATCTAGCATCGCCCGCGCCGACGTTTTCGGGTAGACGCCAAATTCTTGTGGCAGGTACCCCAGGAGCTGCCGAACTTTCATCTTGTCTGCTAGCACATCGAGATCGCCGAGCATTACGTTGCCCGAATCGGGATCCTGCAGGGTCGCGATCGTTCGCATCAACGTCGACTTGCCCGCTCCATTGGGTCCTAACAAGCCGTACATTCCGATGGGAATCGAGAGTGAAACTGAATCGAGCGCACGCACTCCACCAGAGTAGGTCTTAGTGAGATTCTCAATCACAAGCTGCATCGGAGGTCTTTCTCGGGTTTTCGGCTACCACAAATTCGTGCTCAACACTGCCACGCTAGGCCTCGGCAGGTGAGCGTTGCCATTCATTCGGCAGATGTACCTCAATATTGTGGTGCTAAGCAAAAGTTCCTAGGGGGCACCTGCGATGTGTGACCTGCCGAGCGTGAAGTACGCAAGGATTGGTGGTTAACCGAGGTTCAACCTGCCCCAATCGGTGATGTCGCCGAAGGAAGCCAGAATGCGTCTCGTATCGCTGCTCATTTATCGCTACGGATCCTGGCATCCAAGAAATTCAGTTTCTCGCAAAACTTCGGTCTGGCGAATGGGTTTACTTGACTGTAAAGTAAAGTCAATCGAATGACTTCACGAACACACACTCTGGAACGCAGTTGTGGACGCAAGGCGGAAAAAAGGCGAGGAAACCCGGCAAATGATCCTGGAAAAAGCTACTGAGTTGTTCCTGAACGAGGGCTATTCGACCACCAGTATCGATAAAGTCGCTGAGGTCGCAGGAGTCACAAAACCGACGGTTTACAGCCACTTTGAATCAAAAACGGGGCTCTTTAAAGCTGCTGTTGAAGCCAACGCGCAGCAGCGAGCCGGCAAATTGAAACAACTGCTTGAGGTGACCAACAATCCTGAAGAAGACCTGTGCCGGTTTGGGGAGCACTTCTTGGCGGTGGTGCTCAGCCAGGAAGCTGGATGCTGGGATCGCGTCGCACAGGCAGAAGCGTTCCGCCATCCAGAAGTCGGCAAGATGTTCTATGAAGCGGGACCCAAGCGAGTGCTGGCAGCTGTTGCCGGATACCTAGAGCAACAAACGGCCAACGGCCGCCTAAGCGTCGAATCACCCTCAGATGCCGCCGACCTGCTGATGGGCATGTTCCTAGGCGTCGACTTGCTTCGGACACGGATTGGAGTTCAAGCTCCCAGCCAAACACAAATCAAGAAAAAGTGTCGCGCGGCCGTACAGGTATTTCTGTCAGCCTTTCAGTCGGAGGATCGCCAGTAATGGAATTTCTAATACGCCTGCTCAGCTCGCGTCGCTTACTGTGGATTCCTCCGGTCATGGTTGGCATTGCCGTTTTCGGCTTCTTCGTGAGTAGGAAACGCGAGTTGCCGCGCAAGGTGCTCGAAGAAGTGGCACGTCCAATCGAAGTCATCGAAGTGCAAATGCAAGACCTGGCTCCTTCTGTGACGGGGTATGGGTCTGCTGGACCATCGCGACGATGGTCTGCGATGGCCGAAGTTTCCGGACGAATCATCGCTATCAACCCGAAACTGGAGACTGGCAACCGAATCTCCGAAGGCGAGTTTCTCTTCAAAATTGATCCGACTGACTACAAGTTACGCCTGAGTCAGAGACAAAGTGATCTGGCCGTTGCGAAGGCGTCCCTTAACGAGCTGCTGGCCAGTGAGAAAGCTGACAAACGCTCGCTGCAGATTGAGCGCGATTTGTTGGAAGTTTCGCGTCGAGATCTGGAACGAAATCAGGACTTGAAACGGCAAAACTTCGTTTCAGACAGCGAGCTTGAATCGACTCGGATGAGTGTGTTAATGCAGCAACAGGCGGTGCAGCGACTAGAAAACTCGCTGAGCCTGTACGCGTCCAAAATCGACTCACGAAGTGCTCAGATTGAGCTGGCAAACAGCCGGGTCGCAGAAGCCCAGCGAGATCTAGATCGAACTGAGGTCATTTGTCCGTTTACTGGCACATTGTCGGATGTCAGCGTGGAAGTAGGTCAAGTTGTCGCGCCAAATCAGACTCTCTTTGAGATGCACGACACTTCCATAATCGAAATTGAGACACATTTTTCGTTGTCGCAATTACAGCGCGTTCTCCCTGAGGGTGGTGATCGCTATACCGCAAGCAGCATGCTTGAGCATTGGTTGCCTCAGCTGCAAGCTGAAGTTGTCGCATCCAGTGGGGATGTTGTTCACCGTTACTCAGGGCGACCACTGCGCATCACCGAATCGCTCGACGCGCAAACACGAACATTGGGAGTGGTCATTGCGGTCGAAAATCGGCAGTTCGACACAAGTGATGAAACCAACTTTCAAGCTGTACCGGAATTGCGGAGCGGTACTTTTTGTGAGGTCAGACTGCAGACACAGCAGTCCATTCCGGTCTTAGCGGTTCCTCGTTCAGCCGTTGAGGACGGTCACTTGTACCGCATCGATGGAGACAATCGGCTTCATCGCGAAGCTGTCGAGCTGGCTCGTGTAATTGACGAACTTGCGATCATAGCCGCTGGGTTGGAGCCCGGGTCGATCATAGCGCGTCGCCCACCTCTTCCCGCAATCGAAGGCATGTTGGTCGAGCCGATTCGCTAGCTGCAAGATAACCCCCTTGCCGATCGTTTGGCCCCCGAAAACCAAGGTAGTTCCGCATGATCAACTTTTTTGCTCGGCATCCCACTGCCGCCAACCTGCTGATGGTCATCATGTTGGCAGCCGGCTTGCTAAGCGTCAGATCGCTGCAGCGCGAGACGTTTCCTGACGCACTGCCAACTGTGGTTCAGGTTCAAGTTGGTTTTCCAGGTGCAACCAGTAGCGAAGTCGAAGAGACGATTGTTAATCGTCTGGAAGATGCGCTGGACGGAGTGCAGTACCTGAAAGAGATGAAAAGTACCGCCGTCCAATCGCTCGGGACAACGACGCTTGAGATGCAAGATGCTGGAGACTACAACGCATTTCGCAACGAGATCGACAACGCAGTGTCATCGATCGACGATTTTCCGGACGATGCACTACCCCCTGTTATCACGCGACTCAACACACGACAAAGCGTACTGGATCTACTGGTGTCGGGCCCGATGCCAGCAGTGCACATGAAAGCCTACTGTGAAGAACTGCGCGGGCGATTAGTCGAGACTCCAGAAGTCAGCGAGGTAAGCATCGATGGCTTTTCCGATCACCTGTTGCGGGTGGAGTTATCGCGTGAGGCGATGCTACGCTACGGCCTAAGTCCTACCGATATTTCGCGAGCTATTGGTGCTCAAAGCCTGGATATGCCAGCCGGAAAAATCGATTCAGCAGAATCTGTCTTAGTGCGTGTGCAGGAGCAGCGCCGAAATCGAAGCGCGCTTGAAGACCTTGTTATTGCGGGTTCGGTGCAGGGCGGCGAAGTCCGACTGGGCGACGTGGCGACTGTTCGAGATGAATTCGAGTTGGATGAAGACAAAGTAACCGTCAATGGCGAGCGCGCTGCGGTATTGAAGATCCTGAAAACCAAGAAGGAAGACACGCTGCGAACCGCCAGTGCTGTCAAGGCGATTATTGAGCAGGAGCAACAACGTCACCCGCAAATATCCATCAGCGTCATCAATGACAGTTCCGCTCTGGTACAAGACCGTATTTCCCTGCTCCTGAAGAATGGCTGGCAGGGATGCTTATTAGTGTTCGCCACGATGTGGCTGTTCTTCAATGCTCGCCTGTCGTTCTGGGTGGTGGTCAGCCTGCCCGTTTCATTTCTGGCCGCCTTCGCCTTTGTCCCAAGCGCGGGGTTAACCATCAATATGTTGACAATGGTCGGGTTATTAATGGCCCTAGGACTGTTGATGGATGACGGCATCGTCATCGCAGAAAATATTGCGGCCAGACGGGCTCGTGGTGAACCAGCAATGCAGGCCGCCGTCGAAGGCGTGCGCGAAGTCGGCACCGGAGTGTTTAGCTCATTCTTGACGACCTGTAGTGTCCTCGGACCGTTGATATTCCTAAACGGTGACATAGGCAAGATCCTGAGCGTCCTACCGATGATGTTACTTCTGGTGCTTGCAACGAGCTTGGTGGAAGCATTTCTAATCTTGCCGGCTCACCTCGGTCACTCCCTTGCATCGGAGCCCAAAGAGGCATCGAGATTCCGTCGATATTGCGAAAGATTTATCGATCGCGGTCGCGATTTGATTGCATCCTTGGTTACGGCAGCAACGCGATTTCGCTACCTGACGTTAGGTACTGTGCTGATGGTATTCCTCTGTACGCTGGGGCTTTTGGCTGGCGGTTTCGTGCGTTTCCAGGTCTTTCCCGAATTGGAAGGTGATACGATCGTTGCACGCGTCTTGCTCCCGCCGGGAACACCGCTTGAAGAGACCGAAAAGGTAGTCGCAAAGCTGGAAGCTGGCCTTGAAAAGACCAATGAACATTTTCGGCCCAGGCAGCCCAACAAAGTGGATTTGGTTAATACGACATTCGTCCGATTCAATCAGAA
>DNPC01000644.1 GCA_003501565.1 Planctomycetaceae bacterium
CGGATTCCGCTTCAGCTGACCAAAGCTAGCGCCACCGTCGCCGAATTCGATGACCTCCACTTCCAGAGTATCGGTATCGATCACAGCCTTTTGAAGCGAAGAGAAAACATTTGGGTTTACCTCACCATGAGCCGTGCGCTCGATCGTCGCATTGCGTCTGGCATCACCATTGACGATTAAGTGCCGCTTGGCTTCCACATACTTGATTTCGGAAGCCGTTCCTTTGTATTGCCCAGTCTGGACGATGCCTTCAAACGCCACATTACCAATTGCCTGAAAGTTCCAGGCGGAATCGCCCGGTTGATGGGTTGGAAGGCTGGCCGTCGAGCGTAGCCGACTCGTGTCATAGACGCGGATCTGGTCCGCTTCGATAGTTGACTGGCCCATTTTCAAAGATCGCATTCGGGTCAAGTCGATCGCCTGCTGCATCGATTGCAGTGGGCCGTGGGCTACCTGCACCTTACCTTCAAAGACGACTTCGTCCCGATCCAAGAATGCGACAAAGGAGTCGCGGAACATTAGATGCGAACCGCTCAGACCGGTCTGCGTGTTGCCCATCGAAAGGGCGCGACCAGTCTCTTTGCCTTCTGACTTGGTGACATTCCAAGAAAATATATCGCCCGGTCCGTCGCCGATGACTTGGTTCGTCGCTGTCATCATGCGCAGCTTGGGAACCAGGATACGTTCATAGTTGAGTTTATTTCCAGCGCTGTCCAACTGAATTGCGTCAACAATCACATTGTCGACCATTTCGATTCGTTCCACACTGACCTCTTGCCCGGTGGGTTGTCCCATATCGATTTCCGAATCTAGAACGATTCGCAACCAATCTGAAGAGGCGTGAATGGACCACCAGAGCCCATCGTTTCCACGCAGCTTACCGTTGAATTCAACGGAGTCTTTGACGTTCACGACCTGACCGTCAAGGTACATGCCTCCTTGCCAAGTGCAGGTCGGTTCGCCAATCCACTCCAGTTGGCGAGCTGCGGCCAGCGGTGAGTCAGCGTTGTCGGGGAATTGCGCGGCGTTCGTCGTGCGTGTACGACCACCATCCAACAACGAAAAGCTCCCAGGTGCATCCATCCAAACGAGATTAGTTTGCTGGTCGAAGTGAATGGTTTCGCCTTCGACCATGCCACTACCAACATAGACCCGGGCCGGCTGGCCGGTTACCTGGAGATTAACATCACCAGCCGGCGACGTGACAAGACTTAGGCGATCCCCCTCAGTCTTCCAGCTCGTTTGACTGTCGCTGTTTCCGACGCTTTCCAGTGTTAGTGGGCCAGCCAATTGGAGATCATCAACCCAAGTTTCTTTCTCTGCAATGATCAAACGTGTCTTTAGCGTCTTCCCTGTCACCCGTGCGGTGGGCTGGCGGAGTGTCACACCTACCTGATTTGAAGAGCTAGACAGCACACCCGGGCCAACCCTTTGGCCGGTGATCGGCACACTTGCTCCACCCGACGCCTGCCCGGCAACACTGCGCCCCTGCGGTGCGGTGCTTGGGGGACCTAGCCATTGGTATTTGCCATCGCCCGACGAATTACGGAGTGCAAGTTCACCTGCTTCTTCGCCAGGAGCTGGCGGATCGACGAACACCAGAGCAAGCTGCAAGCTATCGACGGTGGCAGCCAGCGTTTCACCGGTCAAATTGACACGATCCTTGGCCACAATGTGATGAGGTCGGTAGCTGTTTGTCGCAAAATCGGAACTGCTTGAATTGCTAGCCGGGACACCTCCCAGCTGAACTTGCTGAGAAGAGTTTCCAGGCGTGAGTTTGTTAAGCCAGACCTGGAGCTGTTCACAGGTCAGAAACCCGTATTTGCGGCTTTCGACCAGTGTATTGCCTAATATGCCTACCAGCTGCTGCTGCGGATCATCCGTCGGTTTGACATGAAATTCGTTTTTCCACCTCACTTGCGTTGCGCCTAACTCGTGCTCCGGTGAGAGGTTCAGTTCACCTGGTCCACTAGCAACCAAAAATCCGAGGTGTTCAACGCTTCCAGGCGCATCTCCATTGGCGTCATAATCGATCAATGGGGCGATAAATTCGTATGGACCATACCGCACTCTGGCAGTCGATCTGGCTGCGCCAGGCGTCGGCAACTTACCACTGAACACGACGTGCTGATCGGGAAAATTGAGTGTGAGATGCTTGGCTGTGGCGTAAGCATCAATTGCAGGTGCGTTAAGTTCAACTTTCTTTTCGCCAAAGAAATTGACGACCTTGTCAGCCCCAATCGCTTCGACCTCGATCAGTTCCAAATCACCAAACCCAACGCGCTTGGCAGAATTGGATTCGTCGGATGTATCGACGAGCGATTCTGGCAGCTTTGGCGGAGTCTGAGCCGGTGTATCACGAAACGCGGCAGTCAGCTCCTGACAACTGAATTCATCACGAAACGTATCGCCCAAGTAGTGGTAGATTTGCACCCCATTGTTGAGCTTGGCAGTATTGCGACGAAAGTCGTAGGTAAATCTGCCATTGGTGGCCAGTTCTAATCGGGCCGGTAGAGTATCGAGAGGGATCGAATGGCTGGTCAAGGAGTCGGACATTCCCCGCCATAATCCGCCCGGCTCCAATTCGAGACCAACCTTTTCAATGCGATACACTTCCAGACGGTCGAGTGGTCCCCAACGGTTTCCAGCTGACGTCGACGCCGTAAAGATATCGCCCAGCAGATCAATGCGCAGCCCCTGCCCAAGAATCACACTCTTGCCCGAAGTGATCCTGACCTGTTGCTCGGTGTAGATTCGGTTTTGCTCGATGAATACCTCGCTAGTCCGCACTTGCATGGGCTCATCAGTCTGTTCTCCCAGAGTCTTGCGGGTGATGTCGATATCCCCGCTTAGTTTGCCGCTTTCGATGGGTGGGACGGGCTCGCTGCGAGCGTCGAAGTTCTTTGCAAACTGAAGCGTCGCACCTTCTTTGGCCGTAAGGATCCAAACGCTTTGTGTATCGTCAGACGGATCATCGTTCGAAATTGGGATGATGATCGTCAAGGGCTTGAATTGAAATGTCTTGGGGCTTGTCTGTGTCCATTCCTTGGCCAACATCATACCGCGACGCGTTTGCACCCGACTGGGATCTTGCCTTTGCCATGCGTCCGGCGGAAAAAACTCGTCCCACTCTTGCGTGCTTGCAACAGCACTGGGTGGCTCTGGGAGTTCATGCGGGGGTCGACCGATGGGCTCAAAAACTGGCGTTAGCACAGCGCAGTACAGTCCCATGGCTACTAAAGTAACCAATAGACATCGGATGTATCGCTGTGCAAAAGTCTGCATCACTGAGCGCTGCTGGATGTGTTAATTTGCGGGCGGCCTAGGCACACAGTCGTCCCAACGGCCCTTGGCAGCCAGAATGCGTCGAACTAGTTCTCGCACAGCACCTTGTCCGCCGTTCGCGTGGGTGGTCCAAGTAGCGGCCTTGCGAACTTCTTCAGCGGCATCTCCCACGGCGACGGGAAGAGCAACTTCATACATCGGTGGAAGGTCTGGCAGGTCGTCGCCGATGTAGCAAGTCTCCGCGGGAGTGACGCCAAGCTCACTCATAATTTCCCTGGCCGCTGGCAACTTGTCGCTGAATCCCTGGCGGACCATCGCGACCCCCAGCTCTGCGGCCCTTAGCTTGACGACTTGCGAGTTACGAGCGGTCAGAATCGCGAAGTGGAAGCCACACCTCTGCCACAACTTGATTCCCAAACCATCTCGAACATGGAATGACTTCGATTCTATGCCAGAATTGTCAAGCGTGATTCGGCCATCGGATAGCACGCCATCGACATCCGAGATGATCAAACGAATTGGGTCCGCGAGGGCCGTATCTTTACTAGTCACGATGGTTGCTCAAGAAGTTCAATGCGTTTGCGATGGCTGTCTCAACTGAGGTCCAGCCCGTCGGGGCAAAATGGTCAGCCACATGTTCTGGGAAGCTAATCAATTATCGGCGGCTATTGATCGGGATAATCCGTGGGACCTCGTGTGATACCGGATCCGTCGAACCAAAATTCTGTGGCGAAGTCCTTGCAGCACTGTGCTTCGTTATCGAGTTCCGGTCCATAACTTGAACCACATCAGTGACATCAACGATCCCAATTGGGCGACGCTGCTGGTCAATGACTGGCAATTCACTGATCTTTGCCTCCACAAGTTCTTCAACAACTTCACTCAGCAAACAGCCTTTTTCAACAACTCGCACCGACCGTGTCATCACATTCGCAATCGACTCGCCGAGGAAATCTGGGGGCTCCCTTTCGAGGCGTCTCGCTAAGTCGCTGTCCGTGAATACGCCTGAGATGCAGCCCAAGTGATCTGTCAGGATGATCGCACCCGTTCTCCGCCCTGGTCGGCTGACGTGCACCAGCACCTCACGTACAGCCAAGTGCTCTCCAGCAATGCGGCATTGATCAATCGGCCGCATGATTTCCTCCACTCGCATCAACCTTCGCCCCAAACTTCCACCGGGGTGAAAGGTGCCGAAGTCGTTGTTCGTAAATCCGCGCTGTTCGCTGACTACCAACGCCAGCGCATCTCCCAACGCCATCATCGCCGTTGTGGAGCTAGAGGGAGCGAGATTCAAGCGGCAAGCTTCCGTGTGTCGACCGATCTTCAAGACTGCATTGGCCGCGTTACCAAGAGTGGAGGACTCGGAGGCCGTTATGGCAATGATGCCCGCTGTTGATTCTGCAAGGTATGGCAAGAGTCGCGTGACTTCTTCTGTCTCACCGCTGTAGGACAGCACAACGACAATGTCATCCGCTCGGATGCAACCGAGGTCTCCATGAACTGCTTCGCCGGGGTGCATGAACTGCGCAGGGGTACCGGTCGATGAAAGCGATGCAGCGAGCTTTTGTCCAACGATCCCCGCTTTTCCCATCCCGCAGGTGAGCACCCTCGAACTACAAGAGAGCAGCAACTCGACCGCTTGTTCGAAGTCGTCGTCCAGAAACTCAGCTACCTTGCCCAACACATCTTGTTCGGCACGGATAATCTCACGGCCACGCGAGATGGCGGTTCGGCCAGAAGCGTTGGTTCGTTGGACGGGTATGGAACTCACCGCCAATCCTCCATGATTGGTGCTGATTATCGTTGACGCTATTCGCTTCCAGGTCTGCGTTTGGCAACTATCCAGGCGGCGCCGCATGCATTTCCGAAGGATCTCTGCGGTACTCTTGGGGGATGGCGTCCATCGCAGGGCCCCCCAAATGCGGAGTCCGGTCGGATTCTAGCAGAACTGAATTGACCACTGCAATCACGGTTTGGCTATGGATGTCGCGTGGCAAAGCAGCCACAGCATTCGTGCAAGCAGAATTATTCAATTCGGACGAACCGAGCCTGTCCGCCCGCCCGAGCCAGCTTATAAAACCACAGATTTTTCAGATTTCCAACGACTCGCGATCCAGCCATCGGCATCTAGTCCTTGGCCAAGACGAAAGTCTGGTAAACCCGCT
>DNPC01000793.1 GCA_003501565.1 Planctomycetaceae bacterium
GACTAGCGATAGATTGTCTTCCATTATTTCAAGCGGGTCGCCGCCAGCGATCCGGCTTGTGCCAAGCCAGTAGGACCCGGCATGAGCTTGATAGGGAAAATCCCGCCGCAGTTGTTGAGCATCAAATGCCTGTGCTTTTCTGCGACCGTTCTTTACGTAGTCATCTAGATAGAAGACGTATCCATGCGCAAAGACCATCTTTCCGTCAAAGCCTACCGAGAGAACTCCCTCCCCCCCACCAATCTTTTCGCATTCGTCTTTGTGGGCATCCACCAGGAAGAAGCTTGCTGATCGAGCCGCATCGTAAACGTGCCCTTCGCCGTGGCAACTTACCAAGATCTTTCCGTCAAAATGACGTCCTTGTGGGGCAGAGATATGTACAATTCGACTTTGATCAACAACTAGCTCGTCCGTCTGAGACCAACCATAAGTCCTCGAAAAAACATTAATGGCCGCATCTGAATAGCTCGCGACAAAAACATCGTTGCCGCGTATCAACAAGCTTCTCGGACGCTCCATATATGCGACATGCTCCACTTTTTGGTTCTCTACATCGTAGAAAGTCACGGCATTTGCTGACTCGTGCGTGATAGCCAAAAACGCGCCGTCGTCGGTCATTGCCATACAAGTTGCGGGTTCTGGCAGTTGTATTTCCCTAAACGCGACTTTTTGATTTGAAAACGGCTCGCCGGTATCCGCGGCCGCATCAGAAGGCGACGGATCCTGAGGCGAAGTTGGTGTCTGGGATAACGTCCTCTCTTGGGGATCTACTTGCACCGAAGAAGATGCTTGCGGCTGCTTTGGAGGGCTAGGCCCTATGCCTGCCAGCTGTTTGTCTAAGCCACTGCCCGCATCTAGTCGAACGTCGCCGCGCATTATCGCGGTTGCCTCGTGGTAGAACAGCACAGATCGGCCTTGCTGCTCCGTGGCCAACGCCGTGAAGAATTGGTAATTCCTTTCGCGTCGTGCGTAGACCTTAGGGTCTGCAGGATTTACGGGAAGCTTTGCATCCCAGGAAGCGAGCTCAGCGAATCGACTATCAAGAGAATGCACTGAAACTTGATCTGAATTTACCACAAACAAGCGGCGGTGATCCACATCAGGGACAACGTACCCGGGGAACAACTTAAGCTCTCTGATAGGATTGCCACCGAATACACTGAACCGAGAACACCAATACGAACCTGGGTACAACTGTTTAACCCTAGGCGTATCGTCATGAACGCCGTTGTAATCAGGCTTCAGTCTCTCGATACCATCATGATTCACAAACCTCCTATACTCGTATGTGCCTAGCGTGCCCCGTGGAGATTGATTGAAATCATTATGCGCCACAACCGTTCCACCGTTCAGGCTAACCTCAGCGAGTATATCTCTAGCCACTTTCCGACAACTGTCCTCCTGCACGTTTAGGACAAATACCTCACACCGCGGCTGCGCACCAGGAACAAGTTTCGGCCGACAAGTCACTAAAATCTCGCCTGCAAATCGGGCACCCGTCGGCGCCGAAAGGACAATCACCTCTCTGCTATCGATAAGGAACGATCTCTCAGATGCCCAACGGTCGTACTTTCGAAACGACTGGACGGTGCCTTCATGTTGGTTTGCAACATACAGACGCTCGTTGCGGATCAGGATTGCACTGGGAGATTTGCACTGAATTTGCTGGACAACCTTGTCAGATTCAATGTCATAAACCGAAAGCAAATTCACGTCTCGGTGCGCAACGATCAGTTCTTTGCGATCGGTAGTGATCGCAAAGTCTGTCACCGCATCGGACAAAAGCAGTCGTTTGAATCGAACAATTTCTGGTGCAGTCTTTCGTGTTATCTCTGTGGACGGAACTACTACTTGCCTTGGGAGGTCCTCTACCGACGGCGGCTCAGCTGGACCTCCACTGTCAGGCGAACCCGCCCTTCTTTCAGTACTGCTTTTGGTTCTCGCTCGCTCTTCTTCCAAAGCTCGTCTAACGGCGTCGTCGACCATTGACTGGTAGACTTCAGGATCGAATTGAGACGATTGTTCCTCGGTCGAGACACTGGTCCCAAGCTGTCTCAGCTGCGGACCAAAGAGCAAAGCCGAGATTGTGATTGCGATGACCAAGAGAGTGCCGAAAGCAATATACGCCCAATTCGCTGGCAACGACGATTGCCGTCTGGGAGCATCAGACAGCGATATCTCTTGATCGCACGCTGGACAAACGACCTTGCCGCCAGCAACAGACGTGGCGAAGGTCGCTCCACAGACTGGACAATCGATATTCCGCATTTCTAGCTCAATTTAACAGACGAATTCTTCGCAGAACCGTCTCAATTGAACCATGCGAGCCTTGGACTTGCAAATCTGCATCTTCTGCGTCGGTGCCGGACACAATTGGAGCAGTGTGATCCAAATATGAGCGAAACGTTTGCAACGACCAGCAAGCAGACAGATTGCAAACTACTCGGCTTCGAGTTGACCGGAGAGGTGGTCTTCGATCATGCGGTAGAGTTCGAGGCGCTCGTTTCCGCTGTCAATTGCGCCTGCGTTAGATAGACGCTTGGCTACAGCGCGATGGGGAACACCTGCTTCGAAAAGGAAGGTCCGCGCCTGCTCATAGGTAGGCAGCCAGCACACGCGTTCTTTCAATTCACCTAGCGAGCCTGATCGCCGCAAGAAGTGCTTGAGATCCAAAATGAAGTAGACACGATCCTGAAACGGCGAAGGGACCTCGATCAACTCGCTCTGATCTAGCACATACATGCCGACGCTAGGCTGCCAGTCGATCCCGTAGGCCTTGAAGAGTTGTGCTAGCTCCAATTCCTCGCCGCAGAAGTGCATTCCGCTTTGGCTGTGCGCTCTGATGGTCATGTCCGCTGCTACACTCGCCATGTCTTAACTACCTTTCTGAGAATCCCCGAGGATAGTATTTGCTCAAGGCAAGGGCGGCGTTCTAGCCGATACTACAATTCCTTTCAGAGCCGCTAAATCTTGCAGAGTGCCTTGCTCTCACGGCAAGACCACTGGCAAGAACAACAGGCAGTTATTGTAGTACCAACGCACTAGGCATCGGCCTTGTAAAGCGTACTCAAACCTCCGTCGACTCCAACAACCTGCCCTGTCATCCAACTTGCCTTGGGTGACAGCAAAAACGCTGCGGCTTGGGCAATATCGCCCGTCTGCCCAATCCGCTTCAGTGGGTACATCGCATCCATCGCAGTCCGCCGAGCATCGTTGGATAGGAGTGGTGCAGCTAACTGCGTATCTGTCAGCGCAGGTGCAATACAGTTCACTCTTACTTGCGGCGAGAGTTCGGCTGCCCAGGTTCTAGTCAACGACTCGAGCGCCCCCTTGGCTGCCGACACCGCGGAATGCATTGCCATGCCTCGCTGAACCGCAACCGTACTAAAGAATACTGCACTGCCACCTCCACGACGGAGGGCCGAAGTACAGGCTGCAAAGCAGTTCATTGCGCCTAACACGTTCAAATCGAAAGCTTTCGACATGCGTTCGGCGGTCATAGCGCGGAGAGGTCCGAGATCGATACTCCCCGGACAATACGCAAAACCATCCAATTCGTCAGGAAACTCCTGAGCGGCGAAGTCATGGTTCAAAACGTCGTAAGCACTAAACGTCAAGCTGGGTGAAGCCTGAAGCTCCCCCTGGGACCTCGCGAACGCATGGACGTGATGACCTTCCCCGGTCAACAGCTGTGTAAGCGTGAGACCAATCCCGCGACTAGCACCAACAACGACGTAATTTCCCACTGCTAGATTCTCACCCAATAGAATCAATTGAACCTGAACTCGACCGGGCTCAATCGATGTCAACCATCGATATCACCTTTTGAGTCAGACTGTATTTCCGCGACAAGCCACCTTGAAATGGATGTGTAGACAATTGGGCGTGACGCCATGCGAACGGTCGAAAAGCTCCATGCTAACGCTCGGTTCACTTAGCGGTTAAGCGTCAATCCGGTTCGGATTCATGCTCCGATGACTGTCGAGCGAGCGGGACGTTCTTGCCAAAATCGACCTCAGCCAAAACCGAACCCGGGCTCAAGACCGCTGAGGCCGAACATCGCATTTAGAGCATTCGGCTAGCGAATTGTGTTGGTACCGGAACGCATACCGGGAGCATTGGCTCATCCGTTGAGCTCGAGCAATTGCTGTTCGGTTGGTCCAGCGCGGGCGACATGCCGGCTATCTCGATGCAGCCGACCAGCAGTCGTCAGCAACCTGCGCTGGCCACCGGGGATCTCTTGGAACAGCAGCGGCCGCCGAACCCCAACGCGCTGTCGGCAATCCATTTCATGATTTTCGGCTTTGTAAAAGAAACGGACGCGACGCGATCGAAGCGTACAAGTGCCCGCGGCCAAAGGCTGCTCCCAGGCTGCCAGGCATTAGTTCAGCTGCTTGGTCTGACCTTCGTACTTCGGAAATATCCGGTCCTTCGAAGAAGCCCCAGACAATTTGGGCAAATACTATATGGAGACGGATGTATCGCTGGAAGCATCACGCACGGGTGTGCGAACTGTCCCACTTTCGTCGCACTTTGTCACACCCTGGATTTCGACACTCGGTACGGCAGCTCCACCGTTCGTGGCGGGACAACTATCCGTTTCCGTACAGCTTCCGCAAACCACAGCCAGTACGTCACGGGGACTAGGGTGAAGATCGTGTTTCGACATCACATTGAAAACCGAGTGAACTTGTGAGCAGAGCATATCGAATCCTGATTACTGTAAGCGGCACGTTTATTTCAAAAGAAAGCGGTAAGTAGGCGTGATGGCACGCGGTGTGCCAATCAGCCGTCCCGATCGATCCGCCGGCCCGCGATGGCCTGTGGTGAAGTACCTGTATTGTCAGTTTTGACGAAGCGCAACTTGAACCTTAGAGACGAGATTACTGCATGTCCGAGTCACTGTTCGATGCTCTGGGTGGAGCCGAGGTCGTCGCCAAGATTGTGGACTCGATGTACGACTTGGTCCTTCGCGATCCGAGTCTATCCCCCTTCTTCACGGGAGTCGATGTAACGCACCTGCGGAAGATGCAATACGAATTCTTAGCTTCAGCACTCGGCGGACCTATCTCTTACAGTGGCGCTGAACTCCAGGCGATTCACAGCAAGCATAGTATTGGTCCAACCCATTTTGCGACTTTCGTAGGCCATATGGCGACCGCCATGAAACAACACGGCGCGACGGAAGGACAGGTTGATGAAATGTTAGGGCAGATCGCTATGTTCCGCGACCGAATAGTCGGCAGCTCCAATGTGGACGGCTAACCTGCCACGCACTCGCTTCTGAGAGAATATCACTTGCCAACGTCGATGACCAACGAAGTTCGCAACTCGATTTTGACTAGCCGGCAGCTTGCCGCCCTGGTCGTCGATGCCTCACCGGCAGGAATGGTGATTGCTGATTCCGAAGGCAAGATCGTCTTGATGAATCCGCAGGCCAGGGCTTGGTTCGGATACACCGAAGAAGAAGTTCATGGCCAGCCTATTGAGATTCTAATTCCGAACGATGTTCGATCTGATCACGTGCAGAATCGGAAATCGTACGCAGCATCACCGTATGCCCGCCCCATGGCTCGCGGCAAGGACCTGTACGCCCAACGCAAAGACGGATCAAAATTTCCTGTTGACATCAGCTTGCACCCAATCACTGATGGCAATGAACGCATGGTGTTGGCAAACATCGTCGATGCGACAAGTCGCCATGAAGCTGAATACGAGCGCGAAAAACGGCAGGGTATGGAGCGGCTTGCGCTGCTTGGCCAATTGGCCGGTGGTGTTGCCCACGAGATCCGTACACCGCTGTGCATTATTGGCAACGATATTTACTTCTTGGAAA
>DNPC01000334.1:0-5671 GCA_003501565.1 Planctomycetaceae bacterium
CGTTAGCAACAAGCAGATAATTACCGTTTGGTCCGCCGATTGTGCAGCTTACGAGCGGCTGCGTGGGGTCGGGTGGCGGAAGAACGCCGCATGGCCGGCCCGTTGGATCAAAAATCTGAATTCCCAGCTCACTTGTCACATAAAATCGTCCTTGGGCATCCGTCGCCAGACCATCGCCTTTCGAGGCGGCTTTGTAGGGTGGCGGTGTATTGAATTTGAATTCGCCGGCAGGATCGATCGGTAGCCGCATTGGCATGTTCGGCATCTTTGCGTCCAGGTTGCGGCCATCGAACCGATACAGCCAAGTTTGCTGCCCACCATGGTCACTGACTGCCAACGTTCCTCCGTCGGGCGAAAGTCCAATTCCGTTCGGACGTAGTAGGTCACCCGAGTCGACGATTGTCTTTTCGCCCGTCGCCAGGTCCACACGAGTAACCCGCCGTTGCCGTGTCTCAGTGATTAAAGCTTGGCCGCCGAAGATCGCCAGGTCATTGGGGTACACACCATCGGTGATCGTCCGTGCGTTTCCAGAGTTTAAATCTATTTCGATTAAGCGATTCTCACGCCCGTGGCAACCGATCAGCCTCCCATCTTCCGTGAATTCCAGGCCGCTGACTGCGACCTTTGCGATGACCTCAGGAGACCGGCCAACAGCAACTTTGTAAATTGCAGGCGCCCGAATATCGCAGAAGTAGAAGTTTCCTTCTCCATCGCAGCAGCAAGCATCCGTGAATCCAAGATCGCTGGCAACCAGCTCCCACTCTGAGCCAGGAATCAGCAGGTTGAGTAGTGTGAGGTCACCGCCGAGATCATCACTTGTGTCGATCTGAGGTGTAGGGACCTCATCTCGCCATAGCCAACGCATTGCATCTGGGAATTGTATACTTCCAAAATCCGCGTTGTGCCCGTAACCCTCCTCCCAAACCAATTTCGAGTCGTAGCCCATGTAGCTAAGTGCAGATGCCATGCGTAGATTGGCGATCGGCCAGCTTCCAAAACGATTGTCGACATCGCCACTGGTATCCGACATGAAAACGCGGATTGGCTTGGGCTCCGTTTTGCGGATCCAAGCGGGATAGATGTTGCCGCCGCGTAGATTTGTAAAGCTACCAACGTTCGAATACACCTTGCGGAATTGGTCCGGCCGTTCCCAGGCAGCAGTGAACGCACAGATAGCACCGGAACTGGAGCCACCGATTGCTCGCATCTGAGGATCGGTCGTGATGTTGTACTTCGATTCTACGCGCGGCAGAACGTCGGTGAGCAGAAAGTTAACATACCGAGAGCCAAGGCTGTCATACTCCAGCGAACGATTGCTGGACTTGTTGCCACGTCGCACCTTTGACAATTCGTGGCCAGGGTCGATGAATACGGCGATCGTGGTTGGCATTTGACCGGCGGCGATCAGATTGTCGAAAACGGTTGGGATCCGCCAACGTCCGTCAAGTTTGCGAAGTCGCTCGCCGTCTTGCACGACCATCAGGGCGGCGGGCTGGTCCGCACTGTATTGTGCGGGAACATAAACGGCCCACTTGCGTGTCGTTCCGGGGAAGATGGTCGAATCCTCAAGTGGAGGCATTTCGATCACTTTTCCCTTAGGAACGTTCGCCTTATCAAGTGCATCTGGGTGCGGCTCCCATTTGGGTTTTGTAGCAGGATTGGGCATCACGGTTGGCTCAGACTGTTCATCCCACAACCACTTCAGAGCGTCAGCAAATACTTGCCCCGCCCATTTGCCACTATGTCCACCGTCGGTCATTTCGAGTTTGTAGTGATAGCCCGCAAACTGAAGTGCGGCGGCCATATCGCGATTGCCAAGAGGCCAGTTGCCATGGAGGTTACTGAGGTCGTCGCGGCCTTCTTGTAGGTAGACCTTGATAGGCTTGGGCGATTCTTGAGTCTTTCGGATCAGCCCTGGGTAGGCCCAGCCGCCGCGGATATTTGTGTAGCTTCCGATATGGCTTAGGACTTTCCCGAACTGGTCAGGCGCTTGCCACGCAGCAGTAAAGGCACAGATGCCGCCAGAAGAAATCCCAACAACCGCCCGATCACTCGGGTCGTCGCTGACGTTGATTCCTTTCAGTGCAATTGGCAGAAACTCATCAGTCAAAAAGCGTACGTAGCGGTCCGACAGGGAATCGTACTCGTACGACCGATTACTCCGGTTCTTGCCGCCGTCCAGCTTTGCTTTGATGGTGCCCGGATTTACAAAAACGCCAATGGTGACCGGCATCTGGCCTGCATCAATGAGCTCTTGCATCACGGTTGGGGCTGCAAAAGCTCCGTCAGCTTTCGCGTAGTTCCGGCCATCCATGAATACCATCAAGCTAGCTGGGTTTGACGCAGCGTATTGTTTGGGAATATACACCCAATAATCGCGCGTTGTGCCAGGGAAAATCTGACTGCTGCTAAATGTGCCGCGTTTGATGGAGCCCGAAAGCCTATCGCCATCCACTTGAGCTGCCGCGGTGCTGCCAAGAGCAGCTGCAGCCAAGCAAATGGAGATGCTGATTCGAGATACAGCGGAGAGCCGAAATCGACGGAAGGTTTGCGGAAAATGCAATCCAGACATTAAAGGTGCTTCCCGGTCAAGATTTGATGAGCCAGTATTCGGGCGGCTCATTCTAACACAAGGAGGCAGTCGCAGAGCTGCGCAGTGTGGCCCGCCTGGCGGGAGAGGTGTTCGGTGTTTTTCACTTCAACAGTTTTTCGCCTCAACAGTTTTTCTCCTCAACAGTTTTTCTCCTCAACAGTTTTTCACTTCAACAGTTTTTCACTTCAACAGTTTTTCGCCTCAGTTGTTCTTCGTCTGAGGTACGTACAAGACAAGTACCCAGAGGTGGCGTTGGTAGACGCAATCGGCGGAGGTGCACGAGAAGTGGATTACTCGAGAACAGGGCAACTCCAGAACAGGGCTACTCGAGACAATGTTTACTCGAGGATCAGCCCTTGAGGATCGCTAAGTCGGAGGCCGATCTGAAAAAGTTGCCCTGCTTTGTTAAAGCGGACAACGCTGCCTTCAAGCTGATGGTCGCGGACCTTTACCTTGACGCTGTCTCCCACCGTCACGTTAGGATCCAGGGTGGATGTCATACCGACGCCGTGGGGTGAACAGTCGGTAAGTTGCACTGGAGAAACGAGGTTCTGGGAGTTGATCAGGACGGCGAGACGGTCGGAACGCGTTCTAGGCTCTTCGCGATTTTCTTGCATTGTGTCTATCCCTGCCCGATTCCACTGTAGGATTGGGCCTTGCTGAAATTGCGTCGCGTCGTTTAAAGGCGATGTGGCCCTTCTTGAGGTTCAAGGAACGAGTTAAACCATTTCCATTAACTCGGTTGCCCAAACAATAGTGCAACCCCTTTATGAGGTATGCGCCGGGATGCCAATCGGTTGCGGCTAACACCTGCTGGTTCTGCGTTGGCGCGATTGCGTATCTGGACGAATCGGCAGGATCGTTGTAGCCTGCTCTGGTACAAACCACACAAAATCACGGGAACAATTCCGATGCCTTCGCGAACTGTAGCTTGCATTTTGATCGCCGTGTTAAATTCGCCACTTGCGGCACAGCACTTAGCTTTCAAAGCGAGCAGCGTAGACGGCAAAATCGTCAAAATTGGCGACGGTGCGGTTTCTGCTGTTTGCTTTCTAGGCACGGAATGCCCGATGGCTCGCGCCTATGGCAGCACGCTCAACGATCTTGCCGAGCGGTTTGCCGACCAGGGTGTGCAAGTGGTCGGAGTCATGAGCAACGTTCAGGATTCCGAACAAGACATCCGGGAGTACCGGAAGGCTCTGGGTATTGAGTTTCCGATCGTTCATGACTCCGACGGGAGTGTGGCAGACAAATACGGGGCGACGCGCACTCCGGAGGCTTATTTGGTCGATGCGACCGGGATTCTTCGTTACCATGGCCGCATTGATGACCAATACGCACCAGGCGTAGCTCGGTCCGCGGCCCGGCGGGAAGATCTTAGGATTGCAATCGAACAACTGCTAGCGGGCAAGCCTATAACGATTCGTGATACCGATGCGCTAGGCTGCATCATCGGACGCCGTCCAGATAGCACGCAAAGTGCCAAGCAATCCTCAGGCGCGTTCACCTATCACCGTGACGTGTTGCCGGTCCTGATTCGAAACTGCATCGAATGCCATCGTCGCGGCGATATCGGACCCTTCGAGATGGATGATTACGACGAAGTAGTGGGCTGGGCCGAGACGATGCTGGAGACCATCGACGACAAACGGATGCCGCCGTGGCACGCATCACCGGACGTTGGCAGCTTTTCGAATGCCCGCTCCATTTCGCCGAAAGACATTCAGGTCTTCCGCCAGTGGGTTGAATCGGGCATGCTCGAAGGGAACGAGGCCGACGCACCTGAGATGCCAGAGTTCACCGAAGGCTGGCAGCTTACCCAAGAACCAGACGATGTTTATCCGATGCGCGGTCGACCGTTTGTTGTTCCTAAAGATGGAGTGGTCGAGTATCAGTACTTCGTCGTAGACCCTGGTTTCAAGGAAGATGTTTGGATCAAGGAAGCTCAGATCGTCCCCGGCGCACGCGACGTTGTCCACCACGCTATCGTCTTTGTGCGCCCGCCGGACGGTGAGCGCTTTAGTGGCGTTGGCTGGCTGAGTGCCTACGTCCCCGGTCAAAGAGCGATCCAATTGCCCAGCGGCTACGCGCGCCGCGTTCCGGCAGGCAGCAAGTTTGTCTTCCAAATGCACTACACCCCGGTTGGCATTAAGCGAAAGGACGTTTCGCGTTTGGGAGTTGTGTTTGCCGAACAAGAGAAGGTTACTCACGAAGTTTACACGATCGCAGCCTTGGACCAAGAATTTGAGATTCCACCGGAAGTAGAAGACCACCGCGTTAAATCAAAGACGTTTTATCTTCCAGATGCAGCTGAGTTGCTTGCGGCGACACCGCACATGCATTTGCGGGGGCGATCATTTAAATTGTGGGCCTCTGGCGACGATGAACGCTCAGCCCTATTGGAAGTACCGCGTTATGACTTTAATTGGCAGCATACTTATCATCTGAGTGAGCCGGTAAACCTTGACGCATACGAGCATTTGGAATTCGAAGCCGTGTTTGACAATTCTGCGGGCAATGCTTTCAATCCCGATCCCGATCAGTGGGTGATGTGGGGCGATCAGTCTTGGGAGGAGATGGCGGTTGCCTTCTTTGATGTCGCACAACCTCTAAAACGCCCTAAAGGAGGCCTGGTGAAGAATCAGGCAGAGCCACGCAACGACCAAGATCAGAGACAGGCGGCCAAGGCTTGGCGTGAGAAGATGATTGCAGAGTATGTGGAAAAAGCCCTGGAGAAAATGGACGCCAACGGAGACGGTGTCATTTATGCCAGTGAAACCGAAGTCGTTGTGCGCCACATTAGTTTCGTCAACTGGGACATCAATTCGGATGGCAAAGTAACACGCGATGAACTGACGAAGGTTGCTGAAGGCGTCTACAAGTAGGTCGCCAAGCAACGTAGAAAGCCTTTGCCGAGGAGCCGTGTGGCCATTCACCGCGTGGTCGTCGTAACGTCTTTCGCGCGGAACCGCTTGGCTGTGTTGACAGCAAACTGGGGTGGGACAATTCCGCAGTTTGCACTTAGAACCTATCCGAAAACCTTGAATCGAACATTAGCCGCAGGGCGTTAGCCCCGGT
>DNPC01000334.1:5795-28109 GCA_003501565.1 Planctomycetaceae bacterium
CCGATCGGCTAATGGGTTTTCGAATAGGTTCATAAGACAACTATCAACTTTCAGGAACCCCTAGCGTGTCTAAGCGCCCACGTATTAGTGCCTTCCCCAAGTGCTACTTGGACGCAATCTCTCATGAACGCAGCATGTCGGTGTTCGATTGGATCGACATGGCCCGGGATCTGGACGCTGATGGTCTCGAAATGTACGAAGGGTTCTTTACGAGTACGGACGCCGACTACATAGCGTCGGTGGCCGGCGCAATTCGCGATGCAGGGTTCGAAATGCCAATGCTCTGCTGTTCGCCAGATTTCACTCACCCGGATCCAGCTAAACGCTCCGAAGCCCTGGAGTATCAGCAACAGATGATTCGTATCGCACACCAATTGGGCGGCGAAGGAGTCGTGTGCCGGGTGTTGAGTGGGCAGAGGTGGCCCGAACTGTCGCGGGAACAGGGCCTGGAATACGCCAGCCAAGCCATCAAGGACTGTTTGCCGTTGGCCGAAGAGCTAGGTGTCGTGCTTGGGTTGGAAAATCACTACAAAGACGGACATTGGCTATACGCAGAGTTTGCACAGCAGATGGATGTCTTTGTTGAGCTGGTCGAACGAATTCCCGATTCTCAATACTTTGGTGTGCAGTACGATCCAAGCAACGCAGTGGTAGCGGGAGATGACCCTGTCGAGCTTCTCGAGAAGGTTGCTGAGCGAGTTGTCAGCGTGCACGCCAGTGATCGTTTTTTGGTCTCCGGTGCAGAACTTGCCGATTTGCGGTCTGCTGAGGGGGCGGCGGGATACGCTGAAATACTCAAGCATGGCGTAACAGGCCAAGGAATCAATGACTACGACGCTATCTTTCGGAAGCTGCACGAAGTTAAATATTCCGGTTGGATCAGCATCGAAGACGGCATGAATGGAATGGATGAGATGGCGGCTAGTCTGAAATTCTTGCGTGAGAATGTAGCTCACTATTGGTCTTGAGGTTCTTAGCAGAAGTGAGCGTTCGAACCGATCACTTGTCGGTATCGACTACACCGGTCGGCTATTCTTTTCATCGTTAGTTGCCTTATCAATGACTTACACGATCGTCGGCGTAACAGGACACATTGATCATGGCAAGACGACGCTAGTTGCCGCACTTTCCGGAGTCGATACCGATTCGCACCCCGAGGAAAAGCGACGAGGGATCACGATCGATTTAGGCTTTGCGGATTTTTCGATCGGTGAACATCAATTCGCACTGATCGATGCACCCGGGCATCAACGGTACATTGGCAATCTCTTGTCAGGCGTGTCTCGAGTGCATATTGGCCTGCTGCTGGTTGCCGCCGACCAAGGTATTCAGGCTCAGACCATCGAACACGCGGCGATACTGGCGGCAATGGGAGTCGAACACCTGGTTGTGGTCATCTCACGTTGCGATTTAGTAGCCGAAAGCCGGATCGAGGAGTTGAGTGAGGAGCTGGTGTTTTTTTTGTCGGAGTCTGGTTTCGACCATTTTCCGGTTTTGCCTATCTCGGCGAAAACAGGTCAGGGCCTCGATGAGCTGAAGTGTGCGCTGGTTGAACGGGCGCTGCCTGTCGGCAGCAGCGAAACGGAAGTGGGCGTGAGGCTGCCGATTGACCGTGCTTTTCGCGTCGAGGGACGCGGATGGGTGGCGGCTGGAACGCTTTGGTCAGGGCAAATCTCGGTCGGAGATACGCTCACGCTTGCACGAACCGGAGAAAAGCTGCGGGTACGTGGAATTGAGCAGCACGGCACGGCGGTTGAGCAATCGGCGGTTCGCAGGCGAACTGCTGTAAATGTCGTTGGAAACTCTGGCGATCTTTTTCGCGGCGATGAATTCCTGTCACCCGGAGCTGCTGTGGCGAGTCAGCGGGTGGTCGTCCAGGCGAGGTCGTTTGCGGAATCTCCCGAGTTGCGTCTGCCAATCGATGTTCAGCTTCACTCGGCCACAACCAGCTGCACCGCCAGGTTGTTGAGCTGCGAGAGGCGCGGACGCGGCGAAATGACACAAGGTCAGGACTGCGTTGTGATCCTTGAGTGCACACAGCCCATCGTTATGACCAGTCGACAGTTGGTACTGCTCCGCTTGCCTTATCCCATCGGGAGCTTTGCGGGGGGACGCTTGATTGGAGATTTGGAGTTTCTACGGACCCATCGACTGCCCCGTGCTTCAATTGGGCGTCGTGGGTTACGGTTAGGCGCATCTGAGATATCTGAGTCGGAGTTTTGTGAAAAGCTAAGTAGTTGCTCTGCGAGTGATACGGTATTTTCCTCCCAACATGCCAGTGTTTGGCTTGCTCAGCTCGGTGAAGTTAATTTGGCTGATGAATCCGGTACGCTGGCACACCTGGCCGCATTCTATCAGCAACCCCAACAAGAAATTGTCGAGGCGTTCGGCAGTCTTACCGATGCTGAGAAGGCACTGGCTATCGGTAGCTCGGTCACAACTTTGCAGTTCGTTGAGAAGGTATCGCGATGGCAGACGCATTTGCTGGCTACCGAGCGCCAACACCAGCAGAAACTGTGGCTCTCCCGTTCCTCGGTGGTCCAACACTGCGAAGGATATTGTTCAACCGGAGTGGCTGAATTCGCGCTTCGCCGGGCGGTCAAATCTGGTGATTTCGTCATGGTAGGAGACCAAGTGGCAATCGCCAGCGACGAAACGAAGCTATCCAAACGTCAACTCGCCCGGCTTGAGGAGTTGGTATCGTCGATCCAAGGTCTAACCGCACCACCCAGTGGAAAAGAGTTGTCTGCCCAGCTGAATTGTCAGCCGAAGGAGTTGGAGGCTCTTGCCAAATTCGCAATCCATCAAGGCCGGTTGACGCAGGTAGCAAGTGATTTGTTTTTCGATCCGAATGCCTTAGGGGCATTGATCGAGAAAATTGTGCGGCGAATCGGCGATGCGACCGCCACTGTTTCGGAGCTGCGCGAAGCAACGGAACTGACGCGGAAGCACGCCGTCCCATTAATGGAGTATTGTGACCGGCAATCGATTACGATAAGAACTGGAAACGATCGACGGCTGGGGCCGCAGGGAATCCGAATTGCAGAATCCAATGCCCGCTGTTGAAAGAACTTGTAGGACAATTGTGTCGCTGTCGAAGCTGCCAGAAATGGCAGTTTTTTTGAGAAATACGAATCAGGATGGATGACTCGAACAAAGTACCTGTCACAGACGCTCTGCGTTGTTTGCCGGCGGTACATGAACTGCTCGCGCATCCAAGATTGGTGGGACTGGCAGCCGACCTTGGACTCAATTCGCTCACGAGACTTGCTCGACAGGCGATAGGCGGCACGCGGCAAGCGGTTTTGGAAAAAACCCTGCCTGCTGAAATATCGACCAACCGCTTGGAGTTGCTCGAACACTGCGCGGACTGCGTTTTGCGAGATGTTGCCTCGCAAGAAAGTTCAGCACTGCAGCCAGTAATCAATGGGACGGGAGTTCTGCTGCATACGAATCTTGGTCGTGCTCCCTTAGCCGAAGCCGCTACGGAGGCAATTAACCGAGCGGCGGGGTATGTGAACGTAGAGTTGAATGTAGGCAGCGGGCGAAGGGCTCCGCGGGGGCAGGAAACGCTACGCATGCTCGCAGAGCTGACCGGGGCAGAGTCAGCTTTAGTCGTGAACAACTGCGCGGCAGCCACTGTCCTGGCACTTTCGGCAATCAGTGCCGATCGAGAAACGGTTATCTCGCGAAGCCAGCTAGTTGAGATCGGCGGCGGTTTCCGCTTGCCTGAGGTATTCCAGTCTGCGGGCGCGATTCTTCGCGAAGTCGGTACGACGAATCGAACCTATGTCCGCGATTTTGAATCTGCGCTGAATGAACGAACCGCGGCCGTCATGCGCGTACACCGAAGTAATTTTGAGATAAGTGGTTTTTGTAGCGAACCAACGCTGGCGGAACTGGTGGATTTGACTTCGGCTCGTGGGCTGACAATGATCGACGATGTTGGTAGCGGTTGTCTGTACGATTTCAAAGATCTACCCGATGAAGCTGGCAGGTCCGTAGCGGAGCCAAACGTATTGTCGAGTGTGCGCACCGGCGCAGATCTAGTTTTGTTCAGTGGCGACAAGTTGTTCGGGGGGCCGCAGGCAGGTATTATCGTTGGGAAGGTGAATGCGGTAGCAAAACTTGCACGGCATCCTCTTATGCGTGCCTTGCGACCTGACAAATTGACGTTGGCTGGCCTGGAGGCGACTACTCAGCTGCATCTTTCTGGCGAGCACCGCCAATCGATTCCACTCTACAGGCAGCTGTATAGGGAGAAGTGCGAGATCGAATCAGCGTGTCGGCGTGTTGTTTCAGCTCTCGGAAGTGCCGGCACTATGAATGCCGCAGTCGTGGAGACGATGGCGAGCGTCGGCGGGGGGACGTTGCCTGGTTTTGTCCTACCGAGTTTCGCGGTGAGTTTGACGAGTAAACAGATGACCGAAAGTCAATTGGCGGAGCGATTGCGGCAGTGTAAGCCGGCAATACTCTGTCGTGTTGAATCCCAGGCGGTGCTCGTCGATCTGCGATGTGTTGGTAAGCAGCAGGAAGAAAGCCTGACGCGGGAAATTCTCAAGGTGGCCAGAGAGGCCGAAGACAAGGGGCACGCGTGAAGTGGGGCCTGCGAAAACCGTCTCGCCCGGGAATGAGCTCTGAACCCGCGTTGGCAACGCGTGATCTCGTTTTGCTGGGAATCGGGCATACCAACTCTCACGTGCTGCGCATGTGGATGATGGATCCCATCAAAAACGTGCGGCTTACCTGCGTTTCGAACTACTCAATCGCCACATATTCGGGCATGCTGCCAGCCGTACTTGCCGGACAATGTGGACCAGAGGCCATGGAAGTTGACCTGGTCAGAATGTGCTCTGCGGCTGGCGTTAGACTAGTCCATGAACCCGTGAAGGGCCTTGATCCAGCAAATCGTCTGATTCGCTTTTCTGACCGACCTCCGATGCACTACGATGCATTGTCCATTGGAGTCGGAAGCGTTCCTGATTTACCCCGGTGTGAATCTCCGTTGGCTAGCATGGGTAAACAAAAGGAACTAAGTGCTGAACAAGATTCGGTTGAATTGGAGATGCGTGCGTTGGCCATAAAGCCGATGCAGACGTTTTTGCCGCGACTAGAGCAGTCGATTGATTACTTGGTTGATCAGCGTGCTGAACGAACGCAAGCAGAGATGGGCCCAGCGATAGATCTAACCGTGCAAACGGGGCCAATGCGAATTGGGGTAGTTGGCAGTGGAGCTGCGGGTGTTGAAATCGCCAGTTGTTTGCGCGGATTTTTGGCGAAGCGTGGCGTATCGGAATACGAGATTAGCCTTGTTTCGCGGAGCAGAGAGATTCTCTCCGGCGGCAACCCAAAATTGGTAACGCGGACGGTTGCGGAGCTAGGGAAGCGTGGCGTGGCGATCGTCAACTCATTTGAGGTCGCAAGCTATGGGTGGTCATCTGCGAGCAACGCAGTGCACCTTCAAGGCCACAGTGGGCAGCTGCAGGAGTTTGACCTGGTCATTTGGGCGACAGGTGCTACTGCTCCTCCGCTGCTGGGAGACTTGGGACTGGTGACCGACGACCAAGGCTTTTTGAAGGTTGATGAAACATTAAGCTGTGTGGGCCAGACTGGTGTTTTTGCAGTGGGCGATACTGCCTCGATCCAGGATAGCGTCCCTAAGGCCGGGGTCTACGCAGTGCGACAAGGGCCGATACTTTGGAAGAATTTGCACCGGTATTTTGCCGGTCAGCAACTCATGCGGTACCAGCCGCAAAAGGGCTTCTTAAAGTTGCTGAATTTCGGTGATGGCCATACTGCGATGGAGTGGAAAGGGTTCGTTACGGTCGGCAGGTTGCCCTGGAACTTGAAGAAGTGGATCGACGAGAGTTTCTTGGCTAAGCACACACCAGCTCCGATGGATTCTGAAGAGGAAATGCAGTGCAGCGGCTGTGGTTGCAAGCTGGATGCAATTTCATTGGAAGCATCGTTGACCACTTCATTTGATGCAGCAGGCGAATTGCATGCAGACGATACCTTGGCAAGTGGTTCACCGAGCGGCAGCTGGTTTGGCGGTCAGGCGGAAGATGCGGCCGAGATTGGAGGTGGATGGTTAGCGTCGGTTGATTTCTTCACGCCCCCTGTACCAGATCCATTTACCAGTGGTCGGTTGCTGGCGGTGCATGCGGCAAGCGATTTATTGGCCGTAGGCGCAAGGCCCCACAAAGCGCTGGCGACTGTGACTGTACCTGAAGCCCAAGAGAAAGGTAACGCCGCACAGTCGCGGTGGTTGGCTGAACTGTTGGCAGGAATTCGTAAAGAGCTCGGCCAAAGCAATGCAGTGTTGGCGGGAGGACACACGATCGTAGGCCCTCGCGCTGAGATTGGTCTAACCGTGGTTGGGCGAATTGAGGGTGATCGGGTGCTTCGTAAGGACTCTGCGCGGGTCGGTGACGCTCTCGTGCTGCTTAAGCCTCTGGGGACAGGTACGATCATGGCTGCATGGCATCGTGGGCGCTGTAGCGCTCGTGACTGGGATAACTCGCTTGCTACGATGCTCATACCGCAAGATATCGTTCTGGAATGGTTGAGCCCGTACGATGTGCACAGCGCGACGGATGTTACCGGCTTTGGATTGGCTGGGCATTTGCTGGAAATGATGACGCAAAGCGGTGTTAGTGCTGAACTAGAAATGGATTCAATTCCCATGCTCCCGGGGGCGGTAGAGCTCTGCCGCCAAGGTGTGAGGAGTAGTCTCTATGAATCCAATCGAGCGGCAGCCAGCCCACGTTGCGATTTTATCAAATCAACTATCGAACATGATTTACTGTTCGATCCACAGACTTGTGGAGGTCTGCTCGTGAGTTTGCCTTCCGAAAACGCGCAAGAGTTTGTCTCCGTGGCTCGCAAGAACGGATTTCAGGCAGCGGCGCGGATTGGGGATGTTGTTGAGCAAAAGGGCGAGCCGTTGATCTTGTCTCGCTAACACCTCGAGCAGAACCCCGATAGAGTGGCAATCGAAAAGCATGAAACGGTCCCCCATAATTCAGCCTCTGTTTCTTTTTCTTAGTACTTCCGTGCTAATCCCTCATGCCATCGCAGTTGCTCAAGCGGACGGTGAAACAGATGGTTCCAAGGTCGACCGCGCGATCGACAAGGGGCTGGGTTATCTGGTCGATATCCAGCTCGAGAGTGGAGTGATTGCCGACCGACAGTACGATACGACGATGAGTAGCCTGAGTGTGATTGCGTTTGCAGCCGCGGGGCATTTGCCGGCCGACAATAACGAATTTGGCGATGCCAGCGGGCGGGCCCTGCAGTATGTGCTAAGAAGTGACCGCGCCGATCCGACTGGCTATTATGGAAAACAAGATGGGTCAAAAATGTACGGTCACGGAATTACGACCTTGATGTTGACCGAGATGCTAGGGATGGGGAAAAACGCACTGCAGAACGAGTTGATTCATGCAAGGTGTTCGTCGGCCATCAAAGTCATACTGTCCGCCCAAAATCGATCCAAAGCGCTCCAGTATGACGGAGGATGGAGGTATACCCCTGCATCGCTAGATTCTGATTTGTCCGTCAGCGTCTGGTGTTTGCTTGCGTTGCGGTCGGCGAAGAATGCAGGAATGGATGTGCCAGATTCAGCAATTGCACGTGCGATTGCTTATCTAAAACGTTCGTATACCTCGCCGCTCTCGTCCTCTGGCAAACCGATGCGCCGAGTAGCGGGCTTCAGCTACTTGCCCAATAATTCCAATCCTACCTTTGCGATGACCGCGGCAGGCCTGTTGGCAATGCAAGTCTGTGGACAATATGACAGCCCATTAGTGTTGGGATCCTCCCAGTACCTTCTTGAACATCCGCCGAAATGGAAGGATCGTTACTTCTATTATGGGATGTACTACTACGCGCAGGGAATGCATCAGCGCGGTGGCGAGTACGCGGAAACCGCAGAGAAAAACTGCCAGCGGTTGCTGCTAGAGCACCAGGAAGCTTCGGGGGCGTGGGCGTCGCCAGGTGGGGAAGAGCTGTCTGCAGGGCGGGTCTACGCGACGTGCATGGCGATCTTGAGTCTGTCGGTCAAATACCACTATCTACCCATCTACCAGCGATAGTACGCAGTATCGTCACTGGGGCTATGCAAGCAAACTGCCTCTGGAAGGTCCGAACACCTCGGACGTTGCTTGGCCCGTCGAATTCCGTGGCATCACACCGTTTGAGGCAGCTTATGAGGTTCAGCTACCAGTTCACTGGACGCCGATTCGAATAGCTTGCTCAATAGTGCAACATAGCCTTTCGAAGTTGCCTCGAACACCTGAGGTGTCCGGCTGTCAACAAACACGGTAAGGCGACCGTGTTGAGGGCCGGGGATTTGGCCAGTGACGTCGGTCACTTCCAGATGGATGCGATCAACCGCGATTGAGTGCCTTGAGAATTTTTCTTCGGCAATTCGAATTGCGTCGTCGGTAACAACACGAGCGGATTTCCTACCATTGAATGAGACTTCAGCTTGCATCGGAATACCTGGCTTGGATTGCAAAGGAGGGTTAGCCGCCTACCGAGGACTGCGAAATGCCAAGAGAGCATACCCGCAAATTATCGTATTGCATCGTAAAGGCGCTGTTTTGACGGCAGGTGCACGTCCGACTGGTCGGAATCGTCGGGGTGTGCCGATCGCGTGGAGAATTACGTTGACTTTCGAAGAACGTGCCGACGTTGTGCCGATCCTTTGCAGGCTGGTTCGTTATCAAATTCCTGGAAATTTGCCCAGTCAAGACTCTACGTAATGCCGCATTCTGCTTCGCGGCTACTCGTTTTCGATGATGAAATAGGGAGTGCGGCAAACCGTACGTTGCAGCCGCTTGCCACTACCCCTTACGTAGGGCATATATCTTCGCACGACAGATCACGAAACTTCGTCTGGCTGACTAGTAACGCTGCAAGAGTATGCCCAAGAGCATAACGCAGTCGATGGAATTCTTGCCTCATCCATCACGTTACTCGACTGATGCCGGATCGTTCGTCTGAAGGCACATAGCTCGCCAAACAATCGTAACGCTTAATCTCGTCACGATTGCGGTCTCAGGTGAAGCGTTCAGTAGATCCACGGCTCGGTTATGCAGGGCGCTGCGAGCCACCGATCCCCAACCCATTGTCCAGACTGGTAAGTCGAACATGAGTATTGAAGACGACGAACTGCTAACGGAATTTGTAGTCGAATCCCAAGAACATCTCGAAGACGTCGAAAGCCAGCTTCTGACACTTGAGGAACAACAGGACGATGTCGACGTCGCCCTAGTCAACAAAGTGTTTCGAGCAGTCCACTCGATCAAAGGGGCGGCTGGTTTTCTTGGGCTTGAAACGCTCGAAACACTTGCCCACCGCGAGGAAGCCGTCCTTGATCGCCTGCGTAACAATGAAATTGTTCCGACCAGCCACGTGGTCAACACACTGTTGAGTGCAACCGATCAGCTGAAAGAACTGCTTGCTGCAGTAGAAACGTCCAACGAGCAAGATGTTTCAGCTCACATAACGGCGTTGGAAGAAGTGTTGGCTGCATCGAGTGGCGACCAAACAACGACCAGCAGCGAAACACAATCTGCGCCATCTCAAACTGCCAGCATCGAACCCGCTACAACAACTGAGACCGATACTGACAATTCGGAAGAACACAAAGAAACGCCTGCACCGTCCTCTCCGGCACCTTCTGGCATCAGCCAAGAGGCGGTTTGCGAATTCTTGGTAGAAAGTCATGACAATCTCGAACAGGTCGAAAGGGACCTTGTCGCGCTCGAGCGGGAACCCGGCAACGAAGAATTGATCAACGGAATCTTCCGGAGTATCCACACGATCAAGGGCAGTAGCGGATTCCTGGCTTACAACGTCCTTGAGAAGGTCACCCATGCAGGGGAGAACCTCCTCGGCAATGTTCGTAGCGGACAAATGCAGCTGAACGAGACCATCAGCAGTGCTCTGTTCTCGATGATTGATCAAGTCCGCGCGTTGCTGACCACGATTGAGCAAAGCGGCAGCGATCACGGTGTGGATTGCTCTGGTATTCTCGAGGAGCTTCACGCTGTTAACAACGGAGAGGCGCCCAAGACGAACCACAATAGTCCTGCTTTCGAAACGCTGGTTGAAGAAGACGGTGAAGATGCAAAGTCGGGCGATTCTAGTACACCGAGCTCGCCCGCAGCCGTGTCTGCGAACGCAACGACGACATCGGCCGCTGAGGGGGAAACGCCTGCAACACCGAGACTAGCCGACGCCAAAACGTCGGTGGCGGAGACTGGTAAGGCTATCGCGTCAAAAGCGGATTCAGCGGCGGGCACTAGCCAAGTTCAGCCTGCCGGAAAGAAAGCAACAGGTGGGTCAGCGGAGGTTCGAAGTGCGGCAGATAGCACCATTCGCGTCGACGTGGCTTTGCTGGACAAACTGATGACTCGGGTGGGTGAGCTGGTTTTGGCTCGCAACCAGATCATGCAGTACACCAATACATCTGGCGACAACGACTTCACAAGTACCGGTCAGCGCTTAAATCTGATCACGACTGAGCTGCAAGAAAGCGTTATGAAAACGCGGATGCAGCCGATCGGAAACGTGTGGAGCAAGTTCCCACGAATCGTACGTGACCTTGCTACAACTTGCGGTAAGCAAGTCCGAATCGAAATGGAAGGTCGCGAAACGGAACTCGACAAGACGATTATCGAAGCCATCAAGGATCCACTCACTCACCTGGTTCGCAACTCCGTGGATCACGGTATTGAAGCACCCGAAGTCCGAGTGGCAAATGACAAGACGGCTGAAGGCTGCTTGCTCTTGCGAGCTTTTCACGAAGGCGGCCAGGTCAACATCGAAATCTGCGACGATGGCGCTGGCTTGAAACTCGATCGTATTCGTCAGAAGGCTGTAGACAAGGGATTGATAAGTCCTGAGCAAGCCGAACGGATGCAAGATCGTGACGTTGGTCAACTGATCTTCATGCCCGGATTCTCAACGGCTGAAAAGGTCTCAAACGTGTCCGGCCGCGGTGTCGGCATGGACGTTGTGAAGACCAACATCGAGAAAATTGGCGGCACAGTTGATATCCAAAGCGACCAAGGCAACGGCACGTCCATAAAAATCAAGATCCCGCTGACTCTTGCCATTATCCCAGCGTTGATTGTATCCAACGATGGGAACCGTTTTGCGATTCCTCAAGTCAACTTACTCGAACTGGTCCGGCTTGATGGAGCTCAAGCAACTGAGTCTATCGAGTGGATTCAGGGGGCGCCTGTCTACCGTTTGCGTGGTCGACTGTTGCCCCTAGTGTACCTTCGCAAAGTTCTGCGGACAGAAGAAGGAAAAGCCGAGGACGATTCGATAAACATCGTGGTGCTGCGTGCTGATGATCGGCAATTCGGGTTGGTGGTGGACCGCATCATGGACACCGAAGAGATCGTTGTTAAGCCGCTCAGTCAGCAACTCAAGTCGATCCCCGTCTATGCGGGCGCGACCATCATGGGCGACGGCAAAGTCGCACTTATCTTAGATGTGCTAGGCATCGCCCACAAAGCACAGGTGATATCCAAGGCACGTGACCGCGGCCACCTCGAACAGTTGGAATTGAACAAGGAATGTGGGGCCGAACTGCAGACCTATTTGATTCTTGGTACGGACAACAATCGCAGGCTGACATTGCCAATTTCACAGGTCGCCAGACTGGAACAGATTTCTGCGGACTCTGTCGAAATGGCCAACCGTAGCGAAGTGGTGCAGTACCGCGGCGAGATCTTGCCGCTGATTCGGCTGGCGGACGTTCTCGGATTCCGTTCGCAGGGCGCGGCGGAAACGGATCTGCTCAATGTGGTCGTGTACACCGAAAACGATCGAAGCTACGGAATCGTTGTTGACTACATCGTAGATATCGTTGAGACCGCCGTAGAGATTTCTCGCGGTGCTGTAAGCGGACGCGGATTGCTCGGTTCCGCGGTGATCCAAAACTGCGTGACTGATGTAGTCGATCTACCTGCGGTCATCCGACAAGTAGATGCATCGCTCTAAACAGAAAGAAACACGAAATGCTCAATTGCGATCAACTGTGCACATTCTTCGTCGACGGCCAGATGTTTGGCGTTGATGTTCAACGAGTCCAGGAAGTTATTCGTTATCAAGAGATGACGGAAGTGCCCCAGGCACCGGATGCGGTTTGTGGGCTTATCAACCTACGGGGGCAAATTGTCACCGCGATCGATCTGCGTAAGCGGTTGGGGGTACCCGATCGGCCGAAGGATGTTTTACCTATGAATGTCGTTGTTCGTGGCGACGATGGCGCGATCAGCTTGCTGGTAGATCAAATCGGCGATGTTCAGGAAATCGAAGAGGCCAACTTTGAACCGCCACCAGAGACGCTTCAAGGCAGCGCTCGAGACATGATTCAAGGTGCATACAAGATGGAGGACCACCTGTTGCTAATTCTTGATACAGATCGGGCAATGGGCGTCGGAGAGTCATAACCCCGCGCCGCGCAGCTGTATCTCATAACAGAGATACGCATGCAGAATCACAACTTACTCACTTAACAACCATACCGAAACTGAAACATTCTCATCCACCTAGGGGCAAAACCAATGGCAACCGCAACTGCAGAACCGAAAACGAAGAAAACTGACAATTCCTCCCAAGCTGAGCTAGAGCTTCAGCTGGTTGACTTCCGAGGGCAGGTCGACGCAATCAATCGCTCAAACGCCGTAATTGAGTTCGATCTTGACGGGACGATCCTGAGCGCCAATGAAAACTTCTTGGGCGCTGTCGGCTATAGCCTCGATGAAATCGTTGGACGCCATCACAGCCTGTTCGTCGATGAAGATCACAAGAACTCGCCTGAATACAAGCAATTCTGGCAAGACCTCGCCAACGGCAAATTCCAGTCGGCCGAATACTGCCGATTCGGAAAAGGCGGCAAGCAGATTTGGATCCAAGCCTCGTACAATCCGATTTTCGACTCCAAGGGAAACCCGTTTAAAGTCGTCAAGTACGCCGTTGATATTACAGACGCAAAACTGCAAAACGCTGACTATGAAGGTCAACTGGAAGCGATCAGTAAGGCCCAGGCCGTCATCGAGTTCAATCTGGATGGTACCATCCTTACCGCCAACGATAACTTCTTGAATTGCCTGGGCTATAGCCTTCAAGAAGTGCAGGGCAACCATCATCGTCTATTCGTTGAACCGGAATACGCAGCAAGCTCCGAATACGCAGCTTTCTGGGATTCGCTTCGAAACGGAGAGTTTCAAGCGGGAGAGTTCCGGCGATTTGGCAAGGGTGGTAAAGAGATTTGGATCCAAGCGTCCTACAACCCCATCTACGACCAGAACGGTGAACCATTCAAGGTTGTGAAGTATGCGACTGATATCACCGAAGCGAAACTTCAGAACGCGGACTACGAAGGTCAACTGAAAGCGATTGATCGTTCGCAGGCTGTAATCGAATTCGAACTCGACGGCACGATCCGCCGAGCGAATGAGAACTTCCTGTCTACACTCGGTTACGCCGAAAACGAAATTGTTGGCCAGCACCACCGCATGTTCGTCTCACCTGAGGAAGCGGGCTCGGTTGACTACCGGCAGCATTGGGAAGCACTCGCGCGGGGCGAATTCAAGGCTGGAGAGTATCAGAGGTTTACCAAATCTGGCGAGGAGATTTGGATTCAAGCCTCCTACAATCCAATCTTTGATCAAAACGGTCGAGCTTTCAAGATCGTCAAATATGCCAGCGACATCACCGCAGAAAAGCACGCGTCGCTCGAAGCAACCAAAGTCAAAAACATGATGGAGGGAATGGCAGCAGCGATTACATTCGCCGATCAAGATCTGACCATTCAATACGCCAATCCTTCTGCAGTAGAGCTGCTTCGCAAGATTGAACAGCATCTACCTGTGGCTGCGTCCCACTTGATTGGCCAGTCAATCGACATTTTCAACCCCGATCCTGAGCAACACCGCAATTTGTTGTCAAAGTCTACTAGTTATCCTTTCGAGGGGCAGATCACGATCGGCGAGGAGATCTTCCTGTTAAAGGCAAACACGGTTAACGATGCTGAGGGAGAACACCTCGGGATTCTCGTGACGTGGGAGCTAGTAACCGAGAAGGTGGCTCAAGAGAAGTTGATCGCCGACAATATCGAGCGTGAGCGAGAGCAAGCACAAACGCTTGCCAGCAAAGCGGAGAAGATTCTCGAACTGGTAACCGCTGCTGCGGAAGGTGATTTGACCCGGTCGATCGATACCGATAGCGAAGATGCAATCGACCAAATTGCCAACGGCCTGAACACCTTCTTTGGTGATCTCCGTAAGAACGTAGCATCCATTGCTGACAATGCTTCCGCACTTGCGGGTGCATCGGAAGAACTGTCTAGCGTTAGCACACAGATGAGTGCCAATGCGGAAGAAACGTCGTCACAAGCCAACGTAGTTTCGTCAGCCTCTGACGAAGTTAGTCAAAACGTGCAGACGACTGCGACGGGTGTCGAAGAACTGAACGCCGCTATTCGTGAAATTGCCAAAAACGCTTCAGATGCGGCTCGAGTTTCACAGCAAGCGGTTTCGATCGTCGACAACACCAATACCACGATTGCCAAGCTTGGCGACAGCAGCACAGAGATCGGCAAAGTCGTCAAAGTAATCACGTCGATCGCTGAGCAGACGAACTTACTGGCCCTCAATGCTACCATCAAGGCTGCAAGGGCTGGCGAGGCAGGTAAAGGGTTCGCTGTCGTTGCTAACGAAGTCAAAGAACTGGCGAAAGAAACTGCCAAAGCGACTGAAGATATTTCGCACAAGATTGAAACGATTCAGTCGGATACCGGCGGCGCGGTCGAAGCGATCCAGAAAATCACTGAGGTCATCAATCAGATCAACGATATCTCTTCGACAATCGCTAGTGCCGTGGAAGAACAAACCGCCACTGCCAATGAAATGGGACGCAACGTAACCGAGGCATCGAAAGGGGCGAGTGAAATCGCGTCCAACATCACCAGCGTTGCCAGTGCTGCCGAAAGCACATCTCAAGGGGCCGCGAATTCGCAACAAGCTGCCAACGAACTTTCTCGAATGGCTGCTGAGCTTCAAGAACTGGTTGGTCGCTTCCAGTACTAGCGTCTGAAATGTGGGCTGAATTGGTCTGGTTGAGATGCCAGGTCAATTCGGGTGGACGTGACGTGATTTTGCGTACTGCACAACGGGCCATCAAGTCTCTTGTTGCCGTGGCAGATTATCGCAAATCGCGCTCCCCCAAGAACGTATGAAGGCGGAATCTCGACTTAGTAGAGTCAGAAATCAGGTGCGTAGGAATGTTCTAACCGTAAATTGCGACTAGGAACCGAGAAAAGACCTGTTAACCGCTAGGAACAGTTCTAGCTAGCTTGAACGCGGCACCGTCAACACTGGTGGTTCATTCATAACGTTGTTCCAGCACGAGCGGCAATTTGCAGCTTAACACTACGGTTGACGTCGGGTCATTTCAAAAGCCGCAGTCGCAGGTCGCTCTGCCAAACGATCCCGCCATGTACAGAAAGAACAATGAAAAGTAGCGAAGGTTGCTAAGCGAACCTTTCGCATCCAATCACTCCCGAGTTAGTTGAATTGAGCGATCAACTCAAGGAAAGCAAAACGATGAAAGCACTGATAATCGATGACTCTCGTGCAACCCGCCGAATTATCGGCGAGTTCATGAAAACGCTTGGTTTTGAGACTCTGGAAGCCGGCAACGGGCTCGAGGGTCTGGCGCAGCTCAAGCAACATGGCAATCCGGATGTGGTGTTGGTCGACTGGAATATGCCGGAGATGAACGGATTGGACTTTGTTAAAGCTGTCCGAGCCGCACCCGAATATGCTGATTTGCCAATGATGATGGTCACGACAGAGACTGAGATGGAACGCATGGCTTTGGCATTCATGGCCGGCGTCAACGAGTATGTGATGAAGCCATTTTGCGCCGAAACGATTCGCGAAAAGCTAGAACTTATTGGCGTAGGGGTGAACATATGAACCGGAAAATCAAGGTGATGATCGTCGACGATTCGATGGTCATTCGCCGCATCTTAGCCGAAACACTCGTTGATGACGCCGCGATCGAAGTGGTAGGGAAGGCGGCGAACGGCAAAATATGTCTCAACAAGATCGAATCCATCGATCCTGACATCGTCACGTTAGACATGGAAATGCCAGAGATGGACGGATTGGAAACGCTGACCGAACTACGAAAGCGCTATCCGAAACTGCCAATTATCATGTTCAGCACGCTAACCCAGCAGGGGGCGGAAGCCACGCTTGATGCCTTGCACCGGGGAGCCAGCGACTATGTGACCAAGCCAGCGAACGTTGGGAGCGTTACTGCGGCTATGGAGAGTGTACGCAATGAACTGATCCCAAAGATCAAAGCGTTCTGCCCCCATCTAGTGGCACCTGTCGTTAAGCCAGCTGCACCAACCACCAAGACCGCTCCGGCGTGTGCAAAAGCGCCTGGTGACAAGCCGAACCGAGTCGATATCGTATCGATCGGTGTATCGACGGGGGGCCCCAACGCACTTGCAACCGTGATACCGAAGCTTCCAGCTGACTTCCCTGTACCGATCGTAATCGTGCAGCACATGCCGCCGATCTTCACCAAGCACCTCGCTGATCGACTGAACAGGGCATCCAATATTGAAGTGCGCGAAGCCCAGGATGGTGACGAAATCCAACCTGGACTGGCGCTTATCGCTCCCGGCGATTACCACATGACGCTTCGTCGCGAGGATACGAGCGTTCGAATGGTTCTCGATCAAAACGCACCCGAAAACTCATGTCGTCCGGCCGTAGATCCTTTGTTCCGTTGCGTTGCGAGTATGTACGCCAACAACACCTTGGCGGTCGTACTGACCGGCATGGGGAAAGACGGCGAACGTGGCTGTGAGCCGATCCGAGCAAGCGGGGGTCACGTGATTGCTCAAGATGAAGAGTCGTCAGTTGTCTGGGGAATGCCCGGCGCGGTGACTCGCGCTGGCTTGGCCGATCAAGTCCTACCGCTGGACAAAATCGCCGAAGAACTCATCTTCCGGACGACGTCCGCAGGATCCAGGAAACTCCAGGGGGCAGTGAGGTAACGAAAACATGAGTATGGCAACATCGGTTGGCACGACCGACAAGGCATTCGACTACATCAGTAAGATGATTCTCGATGCGTCCGCAATTGTACTGGATGCAAATAAAGCCTACTTGGTTGAGAGCCGACTGGCACCGATTCTTCGGGCCCACGATTTCAGCACCTTAGCGGATTTGGTTGAAGAGCTGAAGAAAGTCAGTGCTCGCGCACTTCGCCAAGAAGTAATCGAAGCGATGACAACCAACGAGACGAGCTTCTTTAGGGATATCCACCCATTCGAAGCCCTCAAGAAACAGGTTCTGCCAGATATTCTTAAGAAACGAAGCAGCGAGCGAACACTTAGGATCTGGTCTAACGCCTGCTCGAGTGGGCAAGAGCCTTATACGATTGCGATGATTCTCAGAGAGAACTTCCCTGAATTGGCTGGCTGGAAAGTTAAGTTGATTGGAAGTGATCTCGATACCAAGATACTTGGGAAAGCCCGGTCAGGAATCTTCAATCAGACCGAAGTGAATCGTGGTTTACCGATGCAACTTTTGCTTAAGTACTTCGAGCGCGATGGTTTGCATTGGCGAATCAAGGAAGAGATCCGCAGTATGGTTGAATTTAAGCAAGTGAATCTGGTTGAGCCATTCCCTGTCTCAATGGGAAAGCTCGACATCATCTTCTTGCGGAACGTCTTGATCTACTTCTCAGTTGAGATGAAGCAAGAGATTTTGAGTAAGGCTCGCCGCATGCTACACAACGATGGCTACCTTTTCCTCGGCGGAGGCGAATCGGTGTTGAATCTGGCTGTCGATTTCGAGCGAGAACAAATCGGCAAAGCCAATTGCTATCGCCCAGTCTAAATTGCGGCCCGTCTTTAATGGAAGCCAGCTAATCCACTGTGGGATGATGCAGCGCGACCATTAGTCGACGATCATGGTTGTCGCGTCAATAAGTATCGAATCAAACATCATTTTTCAAGGTTCTGTTTCATGCCATCTACCGAAGATATCATCTCAATCGCTGACAACGTGATGCGGACGATGATGCAGGCTGAAGTCTCTCATGACGAGACCCAAAAAGCCGAACTGCCGTCACAAGATCAAGTTACAGGCTGTGTCCAGATCAGCGGTGAATGGACTGGCGCCGTGTTGCTGAAGACTTCGTTGGAGTTTGCGACATTGGCCGCTTCAAATCTGTTGGCGATACCGCGAGAAGAGGTTGTCAATGAAGATCGCCAGGACGCTATGGCTGAACTCGCCAACATGATTGGCGGGAATATCAAGAGCATTCTTCCTGGACCGAGCTATCTAAGTCTTCCGTCGGTAACGATTGGCAAGGAGTTTGAGTTCAAGCTCTTCGGAACGAGTGTTGTCTGTGATGTACCGATGGTCTCGTTCGAGCAGTCATTTCACGTCGTCATTTCGCAGATTGGCGAAACTGCCAACCTGGAAGCCGCACTAGCTTAGCTGGCGGGTGATTCGTCGTTGCCTCGTCCTCGACGCCATCGGCCTTAAAACCGACGACCGTCTGCCAAGCAAGATCGCAACGAAGTCGGCGTCGGCATTTCGGCAGGTCGCTCGTAACGCTTCGCATGATCGTGCGTGTGAGGGAATCGGCGCCTTAGTTGGTCTGCGACGTGGTCTTATGCCACGTTGGTGCGGGGCAAGAACTGCCGGGACTACCTTGGAGTCTTTCGACGTGACAGGCCCAACAGTCGGACGATTTTGCCAGAGCAGCAAGATCCACCCCTTTGATAGACTGAGCATCCCTCTGACACAGGAGTTGGTGGCGCTGGCCTGACAACTAGACGATAGATGTCAGTGGCGTTTGCCGACAAGGAATACTATACTGGGAGTCCCCCCTACAAGGCAAAATGCATTGCCTCCCTCCCGGTTGTGACGCAACCGACCAATCCCTCCACTAACCATTCCGCCTCAGGCACTTAGGCACGCACTCAACTGAACAAGCCTTTCGGCTGCCCAGTTAAAGCGTCTTGTTTCTAAGAAACATCATCGAAGACGCAATTTGCACGCCAAGTTGTTGCGGCACGGATCTGCCAATGAGTACCGTTCTAGACAACCGAACTGCAAGTCTACCGACTGCACTTCGAGGACTTACCAAGCCAATCATCATCGGCGTTTCGCTACTTGGGCTGGCTGCCGGTGGCTGGATGATTAGCCGGTCTTCGATGTTTTCTCGCCAGCCCACGACCAGTTCCGGTGATTTCCTGACTTACGAAGTGACGCCGCGCGACCTACCGATCACGATCATCGAACGCGGTAGCCTCGAAAGTCAGACGAATATTCCGATCTACTGCGAGGTCGATGATGTCCGCAGTGACGGAATCAACGGTACGCCTATCGTTTGGATTATCGAAAGCGGTTCCTCGGTGAAGAAAGGCGATTTGATCTGTGAACTCGATTCTTCGGCGATCCAAGCCGAGCTCGATGAACAGCTGCTGGACACCGAAGAAGCGCGGAGTGCACACGTTCAGGCCAAAGCGAATCTGGAGAACCAAGAGATCCAAAACACCACGGCACAAGATAAAGCCGTTTTGGACGTCCGCCTGGCTGAACTCGAGCTCGAGATGTTCGAGGATGCCGATGTGGGATCAGGAAAGCTTGAACTCGAACTCATCAAGCGACAAATTGATGATCTCAACAACGAGATCATGGCTGCTCGCATGAATCGTGAACTGCGTTTTAACGAGAAGCAAGGAATCGAAACGCTGTTCAAGCTCGGCTATGCTGGCAAGAGCGAATTGGACCGTTCGAAGCTCAGCTACTTGCAAGCCGAAGCCGACTACGCTGCAAAACTCAATAAGCTAGATACGCAGCAAGCCTCTGCCGATAAGCTAGAACGATTCGATCAAGAAATGCAGCGGCTCGAACTGGAGGGCAAGGTGAGAACGTGCCAACAAGCTCTCAAGCAGGTCCAGTTAACGAACCGTGCGCGCTTGGCTCAGATGCAGGGTGTGTTCACCAGCCGCACTGAACAGCTGACAAAAGAAGAAGAGCGGCTTGAGCGTTATCGAACTCAGTTGGCCAAGTGCAAAATCTACGCACCTCAAGACGGTATGGTCGCTTATGCAACACCTCGGTCGTCGCGAGACAGCGAGATTGCGGAAGGTTTGCCTGTTCGTCCACGACAACACATTTTGTCAATTCCGAACCTCGAGAGCATGCAGGTTCGAACACAGGTGCACGAGTCTGCGCTGGATCGTGTTGAGATTGGCCAAGTCGTAGAAGTGGCTGTCGATGCATTTCCGGATCGTACCTACCAAGCTCGCGTTAAAAGTGTCGCGGTGCTACCGCAAAGCAGATCGTACTCGGATACGAAGACATACGAGACGGTGATCGAGATTGAAGAGCGCGTTGAGCAGCTCAAGCCTGGTATGACCGCCGTTTGTGATATCAAAGTCGACTACTTGCACGACGCCCTTGCCGTGCCGATCCAGGCCATTGTGCAACGCTCGGGGGTAAACTGGTTGTATGTTGATCAGAATCAGTCAATTACAAAGACGGAAGTCAACCTGGGAGCTAGCAATGATCAATACGTATCGGTATTGAGCGGAATTGCTCCGGGTGCTCGGGTGATTCTGAATCCTGGGCAGCTTTTGACCGAAGATGATACTTCTGAAGAAGACGTTAACCGGGTTGCCACCGAAGACGCGAGCGTCATTGCCTCCGTCGGATCAAACTCTATCAAGTGACCTTTTACTCATACAATCGACGCACGTAATCGCTGCCGTCTCTAGATAGTGAGCGGGTGCCAGTTGGCCATTTGACGGATGGCCAGTCGATTGGAATGCCGACCACACTTCGAACGAAAAACTCCGAGGCCACCCAGAGTGTGGATTGCGACTTTTAAGCTGGCTGTTCGCAATTTGTTGCTCCACAAATTGCGCAGTTTTCTAACGGTTCTTGGGACGATCCTGGGCGTCGCGAGCGTCATCGCCATGCTAAGTGTTGGTGAAGGCAGTAAGAAGGCGGCGGTTGACCAAATTCGGCAGTTGGGCGCGACTAATGTGATGGTTCGTAGTGTTCGGCCAGGCAGCGGCAGCGGATCGGAGGCCGGTTCAACTTCCGGCGATTCGTCTTCCGTTTCATCACATCTAGAATACGGGCTCAAGTACGACGATCTCAAAATGCTCAGTGGCCTCATGAGCAGCGACGTGCAATCAGGCAAACTTGTCAGCAATATCGTGCCAATTAGTTTGCTGCGGAAAAACACACACAACGGACAGCACCGAATTGACAACGCTCGGGTCTTGGGTACTACTCCCGAATTACTGCGTGTGAAGAACCTTGGAGTTGCGCGCGGGAGATTCATCGCGGACAGCGATATCCATAGCTTTTCCAATGTTGCGGTTCTCAGCGAGGGCGCGGCCCGAAAACTGTTCGGCTACCAGGACGCGCTCAACGCGCCGCTACTGATTGGCTCGGGTGCGTACACAGTAGTAGGAATACTCAAACCGCAAGGTTCCGGCAACGCGAAAGCCGGTCAAATTGGTGCAGACGATCTGAACCTAGATATCTACATTCCGCTTTCCAGTGCGCGCAGTCGATTTGGAGAACTTCAACGCATCGTCACAGCGGGATCTAGGAGTTATGAGAAGAACGAGCTGAGCGAAATTGCAATCAAAGTAGCCAACGAAGAACTCGTTCCCCAAACAGCCGAGATGGTCCGCAAGTTACTCAAGACGAAGCATAAGGACGATCAAGAGTACGAAGTGGTTGTACCACTTGAGTTGCTCGAACAGGCCGAACACGAAAAGCAGATCTGGAACATCGTGCTGGGAAGTATCGCCGGCATTTCGCTTTTGGTCGGCGGTATCGGCATTATGAATATCATGTTGGCTACCGTTACCGAACGCACTCGAGAGATTGGTATTCGTCGCGCGATCGGTGCGAAACGCAGTGATATTATTCGCCAGTTTTTGATAGAGACCATTGTGCTCAGCACAACAGGCGGGTTGGCCGGAATCGTTGTAGGAGTTTCGATTCCTTGGGCGGTCACGCATTTTGCTGATATCCCAACCATCACGAGTACTTGGAGTATCTTGATTGCGTTCGGAATATCGGTGCTAACAGGTGTTATTTTCGGCGTCTATCCGGCTCGCAAGGCAGCTCGGATGAATCCTATCGAAGCTCTCCGGCACCAGTAAAGCCTTCGTCGAGGCTTAGAACCTATCCGACAGCCTTGAATCGAACATCAGCCGCG
>DNPC01000461.1 GCA_003501565.1 Planctomycetaceae bacterium
AGAGCCGGTGGAACCAACTGTGTGGCGGCGGGTAATTGGCCCGCTAGCGTATTGGGTAGGGAGGTTTGGGGCCTTGCACCAGGAGTCAAAGGAATGTGATCGGGGATCGACAGAGTTTGCTGGGTGGGTGTCGTCTTTGGCGGCCTGGTAGCTGGTGGCTGAGCTTTTGGCCCTGCGCCACTGGGCGGTGGTGGCAGGCTCTTCACCTGAGGTTTGGTATGTTTGACGGGGAGCGTCGTTTGCTGAGGCTGCTTGGCAGGGGGCGCATCCGCGTTTGAGCCCGTCCCGGTTGGGGGCAGGGAAGCAGGAGCGGCTGGCGAGGCTTGCCAGGGAGTCTGGGCGTTGAGGGGCGTCGACGACGCAAGCAAAATTGCCGCACCTAGAATTCGTTGCTGCCAAAAGCCGCTTTTGTTGCGAATTGCCTTCCGTGGCATCGACGCATCTCCGTGATCAATCCGTTGGGGCGGTTACCGTCCAGTACCCAGTTCATGAACAGTCACATGGGCCTCGCGCATCAAATGAAAATCAGACGCAAGAGACACTAGCTGGCCATGATGTGCATTGGAAAATGTAAGCGGTGATGCCGTTGGGACGGGCCATCGCGACCTACTTGACGCTGACACTAGCAAAAACTTACAGCGGGATAAACCACGAAACCTTCGATTTGTTGAGCTAGCATTCGACGGCTAAGGAATCCAATTGATGAGCGTATTCGTCGACACAGATCCCCTGCTCTGCCAGCCAGCCAGCATCGTAGTAGGTGTCTGCGTAACGTTCACCGCCATCGCAAAGGATCGTTACGATACTCCCGGATTGATTCGCTGATCGCATTTCTTCAGCGATTTGGAGAACCGCCCACATGTTCGTTCCAGTCGAGGCCCCACAGCGGCGGTCGAGTAGTTTTTCGAGACGGCTCATGGCGGCGATCGATGCCCCATCGGGCACCGTAACCATGCGATCGATCACTTCCCTTACGAAAGAAGGTTCTACTCTCGGCCGTCCGATGCCTTCAATCCGAGATCGTTGGGTGGTCGTTACCGAAGCGTCACCGTTTGCATAATATTCGCCATAGACTGAATTTTCAGGGTCGGCCACACACAGCTTTGTGTGCAGTTTCTGATAGCGAATGAACCGTCCTATCGTCGCACTTGTGCCTCCAGTGCCAGCTCCAACCACAACCCAAGCTGGTTGTGGAAACCGTTCTAGCTCCATTTGGCGGAACAGCGATTCAGCGATGTTGTTGTTGCCACGCCAATCCGTTGCACGTTCTGCGAAAGTAAATTGATCCATGTAGTGTCCACCTAGTTCGGTCGCGAGCTGTGTTGCGACAGAATAGATGTCTGATTGGTCCGTCAAATGACATTCGCCACCTAAAAAACCAATCTTGCAGACTTTTTCACGAGCGGTGCCGGAGGGAATCACTGTGTGAAATGGCAGCTTCAGCAGCTTTGCGAAATACGCTTCGCTTATTGCTGTGCTTCCCGATGATGCCTCGATGATCGGGGTACCTTCCTTAATCCAGCCGTTGCAAATAGCGTACAGAAACAATGATCGAGCCAAGCGATGCTTGAGGCTGCCCGACGGATGGATTGACTCGTCCTTCAAGTAGATGTCGATTCCAGGAAAATTCGCAAGCGGAAGTCGAATCAAATGCGTGTCTGCTGAACGATTGAAGTCGGCGTCGATCTGCGTGATTGCCCAGTGTGCCCAGTCGAGTGACATTGCGTTTTTCTATCGAAGGGAAGCGGTGTTGCCAGCTTACAATTGCGTTCAGGTTCTGTCCCGATGCAGGCTAAGCCAGCATTCTGGCTAGTCGAAATTGGGTAAATCTGGGGGTAACGGTCGCGTTAGCTTAGTCAAAGTGGGGGCGGAACGATACAATCGAGTTTTCCGCGGTCCGGATACACGCAGGCGATACGCTAGCGGATCGGACTGGCGGTGGTTTGAGCGCCCCTCGAGTAGGCGAAAGCCCGCCGGACGGGCGCCTCACGAGTTCGTTTAGGGCCAAAACTCAATCACGCGGCAAGGATGCTGAGTCGTCCATCGGAACTACAAGGACTGTCGGGCGATTTTCCCCCATTTTGCTGTCAGATTATACTGATCGGGTTCAGGCGGAACCTGGGGACGACCATGAAGACTGCAAGCTTAGTGGCAAATCTAGTTGGGCAAGCTGCCTTGGGTGGCTTGGTGACCCTAATGCTGGCTGCCGAAGGGATTTCGCAGGAAGCGAATTCTACGAATGATACCAGTCCTACCGTCCGCGGCAGCTCTCCCACCGGGTACCCAGGTCCTGACGATCGGGCAGCGCGAGAGGCCAGCATCCTGGCGACAATCGATCAGCTGTCTGCAGATTCTTTTTTGGTCCGGGAAAAAGCAACCGTTCGGCTTTTGCAGATTGGTCAGGAAGCCGTAGATTCGTTGCGTGCTCAGCTGCCCTTACTAAACAGAGAAGCTCGAGGCCGAGCATCGGGGCTGTTGGCGCGAATCGAACGCGAGTCATTCGAACAGGCATCGGCAGCATTCCTGACTGAGATCGATCCGAGTGTTTCATACGCCTTACCTGCTTGGCAAACGTTTCGTGAGTGCGTGGGGCACTCGCGGGCCAGCAAGCTGCTTTTTATCGAAGCGGTCCGGGAACAACGGCGACTGATGCAAATGATTGATGTTTATGCTCAGTCCAAGCGGCAAGACAAGTCGGCACAGGACGAGGTTTTCGAAAGGGCCCTGCGAGCGTTGGCGGAAACTACAGCCGCACAGATCGAACGTGAGCAACTTGCTAGACTTCCGGTATCCCTGGGGGATTGTGTGGCACTGCTGCTAGCTGCAGCTGCCATTGAAGGTGAGACTCCGCAAGCGGTTAGTATTGCAATCGACACCAACGTCCAACAGTACATGTTCTCTAGTGCTCTGGAACGCAAAAGCCAAGGCGTATGTCTGCGCAGGCTATTGAGCGCGTGGATTCCACGGACTCACCAATCAATTGCTCCTCGCGTGATGCAATTCTCGCTCGTGTATGACATTCCTGCTGCGGTGAAGGTAGCGAGGAAAAACCTCAACCCGGCCCGCGATTTGTTAACGCGCTGTGAAGCGCTAAAGTGTTTGGCGAGGTTTGGTGACGAGTCAGACTTGCCATTGATCCAGACCGCGTTTGGCGATCACGACTTACTACATCGCTTGCATCCAGATGACCTGTTGTCCCAAGGCGCAGCGATGGTCCACGAAACGCTTTCACTTCCACCAGGAATGGAAGCAGAGTCGATTCAGCCCAATAGCGGTTACGAAGTACGGGTCTGTGATCTGGCGCTCGCTGCAGCTGTTACGATCGTCGGTGACAATCCGGCTGAGTACTTCCCCGGTTACCAGACCTTGGGAAAGTATGGGGTTGATACTCGTTCACTCGCAGTGCCAACAGCACAACCGGAGTTGCGGAGGAAGAGTTTTGAGCGATTCGCACAGCGGCAAGATGCTGAGTCGAAAACTCCGTAGAGTTCATCATTCTTTTCTACGCTCACCCGAGTGTGACCAGCACATGTGCCGGTGAGCGTAATTCTGTACCATTGAGATCCGCTCTCGCTGGCTGAAGCTGCGCAAGCTGGCCTGCTTAATCACGGCCCAACTTTGGTGAGGTGTTTTTCGGTGCGAATCAAGAGGTAGTCCGCCCCAACGCAAGGTGTTGCTTTGGTGTTTTCGCCTAGTTTGATCTCGCCCAGCTTTTCAAAATTCTTCGAAGCTGCCAGGATCGTTACCAAACCATCTTCCGAAATGCCTAGTAGTTTTCCGCCGACGATGACCGGTGACGAAGAATAGTTGCCACCAATGCGTTTGTTCCAAACTGGTTTGCCGCTTGGTAGTTCGAAGCAACCTACGATTCCGCGGTCGCTCCACGAGAACAGCAAACCGTTGTAGGCGATAGGGCTTGGGACGTAGGCGGCTGCGCGCTGTATGCGGAATACCACTCGATGGCTGGGATCTTTCAGGTCGACGCCGAATACGATGTTCCCGCCTCCGCCGGACCCCTCGGATCCGATCCCCAGATCTCCGACAACAACGGGACATGAGACACTTCGTTTTTCCAGTGCTGGCTGATTCCACAACATCTTTCCTGTGGCAGCCTCGAGTGCAAACATCCCGTCACCGGTATTCGCAAAGAGTAACGCGTCCTTTCCAGAATTAGCATCACGGAAAGGAGCCGGAACCCCGTAGCACGCCCGCGTTGTGGTCGTGGGTGTAGTCCAAGCATCAGCACCGGTTTGGGCATCGAAGGCCATGATACGACTCGTCCCCGGCTTTGTTCCGGGCGGTAGCCGCTCTGCAGCCTGGCTGTTGAATAAAACGACCAAGTCACCGACGACCACGGGGCTAGCGCCGTAGCCGTGTTGACTGACAAAGCGTCCTAGCTTGCGCTGCCAAATCTCGTCGCCGGTGTGCGTGAATGCCGCGAGATACACATCGGAATCGCCCCAGGTGAAGTAAACTGCTCTGGCATCAACTGCGGGAGTGCTGGAAGCGAATGTGTTTTTCTTGTGCAAGTGAGTTGTTTTACCCGAGACTTGCTTGTGCCACAGCTGTTGTCCAGTCTCCAGATCAATAGCTTGTAAGTACCGTTTTGCGGATTCGGGATCGCAGCTCATTAAGAATGCGGTTTGTCCAAATACGACCGGAGAGCTATCGCCGCTTCCCAGGAGTTCGGTTTGCCAATGGATTTGTTCAGGCGACCAGGGAATCGGCACGGAGCAATCTTCTACGACGCCATTGCCGCCAGGTCCCCGTAGTCGATGCCAGCCATCATCCGCCAACGCTGAAGCTGGTTCCACGCCAGTTGTCTGCTGTGCCACGCCCGCGGCGTTAAGAGCGAACGCAAGCGAGAGTGCACTAAGCGCAATTCTTAAGCGGGTAATTCGAAGAATTTTCATAATGCTTCCGAGATAAATACCGCGTGACGCACGACCAATTTGGAAGGGCCGACCCTTGACGGCTCGCCAATGAATGTTCTGTCCCAAGCTCGCTCAAAATGCAAGGTCTAAAGTGACTGCGAGCAGCCCAATACCCCCGGCAGGGGTCACAGCGCAGCCCTTCCGCGACTGGCAAGACAAACCTCTTCGTCGTCCGGGTGTTGCTCCTCCTACGCTGTTCAACCGGTTCGATCGGTTTGACCGAACCGCGCCGGGACGAATCGCCGTGCACGACAACTCTCCAGAGCTGAGTACCCGACGGTCAGATGAACTATCATAGGAGCGGCGGATCTCCGAATTCCAGCGACCATGGGAATCAAAAGAAAGTTCGCAATTGCCTGCCCCTATATTACCAGCGCCCGAAACTCGAAGCGATTCTCAGTTTTTCCCGCTTCGAAATTTTCCCGTGCAAAAGTCCATCTGCAATTTTTGCTGTTCTCTCAAGCGGCGCGGTGCTTTCGAGCGCCGCCACGATGCGTTCACGCTTGTGGAGTTGCTGGTTGTACTGGCCGTCATCGGTCTTTTGGCTGCCCTCCTGCTGCCCGCGGTCCAAAGCGCTCGTGAGTCCGCTCGGCGTCTTCAGTGCCAAAACAACCTGAAGCAAATTGGTCTAGCAACTCAGAATTACTTGGCGGGACATCGCCGTTTTCCGCCTAGTTTCTGCATTTCACCTGAATCGCTCGATGATCGCGAAGTCCACTCGTGGTCTGCCCAGGCACGACTCCTGCCGTTCTTGGAACAGTCGGCTGCAGCCAAACAGATCCAGTTAGATATCGACTGGCACCTTCAGGTTGGAGGCGGGCTGACTGCTTGGCGGCCAGAAGTCTTCGCTTGTCCTTCGGAAGTGAATCGCGAAATCCGGATGCGCGATGGTGCACCTTACGTGGCCTGGTTGAGTTACGGATTCGTTGGAGGGACATGGAAGATCTTCGACCCGGTAACTCGACGCGGGGGAGATGGTGCGATCATCGTCAATGGTCGACTGTCTGCTGGCAGCATCCAGGACGGGCTGGATTCGACTCTGCTTTCGGTTGAGGTCAAGTCGTACCAGCCTTACGTTCGTAACGCTGACTTCTTTGATGCGACTCCACCCGCAAGCCCGGCCGCTCTGGCGGGCGTCAGTGGCCAGTTCAAATTAACCGGACATACGGTATGGCCCGACGGTCGCATTCATCACTCAGGTGTCACCACATTGTTTACACCAAACACGCGCGTGCCCTACCAGGTTCCCGAAGATATCGTGATGACTCCCCGAGTTGTAGACATTGATTACACAAGTCAGCAGGAAGGCAAGTCTGCGTCGCTGGCCACCTATTCCGCAGTCACCGCTCGATCGCATCATAGTGGAATCGTGAATGCGGCGATGCTGTCTGGCCGAGTACAGAGTATCGGGGATACTATAGATCGACGCGTTTACCAGTCGCTGGGTACACGGGCTGGGACTGAGACATCTAACTCGCAAGCAATCAGGTATCGGTAGTGGCGAAGAACTGGAATTGGTGGTCGCGGAAGCTGCATCGTTGGGGCGCTCTGCTGACGGCGATTCCGTTGCTGATCGTGATCCTCAGCGGCTTACTGCTGCAAGTCAAGAAGCAAGTTGCTTGGGTCCAGCCACCGTCGAGCAAGGGGACGCAGCCGGGTTCCCCACCAGGAGCAAATTGGGAAGCGATTCTGGCCGCGTGCCAAAGTGTAACGGAGACGACGGTCGATACCTGGGACGACATCGATCGAGTTGATGTTCGCCCGGGCAAAGGGATTTGCAAGGTCCAAGTTAAGGACCGCTGGGAAATCCAACTGGACTTAGCGACCGCGGAAGTTCTGAGCGTCGCCTATCGACGAAGCGACTTGATTGAGAGCCTGCACGACGGTAGCTTTTTTGCCGACGCTGCCAAGTTGTGGGTGTTTCTGCCCAACGGTCTGGTGCTGCTGGGACTCTGGATTACCGGTGCTTGGCTGTGGTATCTCCCGCTATCTAAACGACGTGCGAAACGCGGTGCTTCATGACCGGAAGAACGCCTGTACCACTAGTCGTGCTCCATCATTCAGTGGCTTGCATGGCTTCATAACAGTGAGGCGCGCCCAGATCAGCGAATGCCGAGAATGAACGGCTCCCATTGGGGGCACATGATTGTTTCATTAGGCCGCTAAACCCATCTCGCTAGCGGCGCAGGGTGTGGACTCGCCTATCTCTCAATGCAGGCGTGAACGTCTTGGCGGTTCCTCTTGCGTTAGTGCAGTTTGCTGAGCCCAATCTGCAGACTCACGCACAGCAATTCGGCCGTGGCATGTCCAGAAGGCCAGAAGCGGAGATTCGGCCGGCAGCGATCTCTGGTCGGAGCTGCGTCGGAAGCAACCACTTGACTTTTGACTTCGCAACTGTACCATAGTGCTGCAACAGTGATACTGTGTGTTTGGAAGATTGGGGGTTCAAGTTGCAAATCGACCTGTCCAGTGACGATGGCCGTCCGATTTATCGGCAGATCGTTTCACAGATTAAATACAACATTGCTGCAGGCGTGCTCTCGCCCGGCGACGAATTGCCAGGGATTCGTCCGCTAGCAGAGCAGCTGTTGGTGACTCCAAATACGATCGTAAAGGCGTATGGAAAACTCGAGGTCGAGGGCGTCATAGTAAAACGGCATGGCGCCGGAACGTTCGTGTCTGAGCAAGCCGCGTCGATACGGAAAGCGGAGAGAGACCGATTGGTTGCGGAAAGAGTGGATGCGCTATTGAGCGAAGCGAAGCTGCTTGGCATCGATTTCGAAAGTCTGATAAACGTCATCGAGCGCAGAGCAAAGCAAGTTTATCCATCGAAGTAGATTTAGCGGGCGTGGTTTAAACATTGGTCTGAATGAGGCGCAGGTTGTGGAAACAGTTATTGAGATTAATGACTTAAGTCGGTCTTTCGGAAAGAAGGTCGCGTTGGATGGAGTTTCGCTCGAAATCTTGCCGACGCGGGTCTACGGTCTGGTTGGCGGGAATGGGCACGGCAAGACCACGCTTATCAAACACGTGTTAGGTCTGTTGCGAGCACAGTCTGGGACGGTGCGTGTGTTTGGAAAAGATCCAGTTAGGGATCCCGCCGGCGTGCTGGAACGCTGCGGTTACGTCAGCGAACATCGCGATCTGCCTGAGTGGATGCGAGTTGATGAGCTGTTGCGGTATGTAGCCGCCTTTCATCCCACTTGGGATAGCAGTTACGCAGCCGAGTTGGTCGAGATGCTGGAACTGGATGGTTCGGCAAAGGTTAAGCATCTATCCAAGGGAATGCGGGCACAAACCGCTTTGATCGCCGCAGCGGCTCATCGACCAGAGCTGTTGGTTTTGGACGAGCCTTCGACCGGGCTGGACGCAGTAGTTAGAAAAGACATTCTGGCTGTCACGGTTCGTTCGGCCGCAGAAAATGGGGCGACCGTCCTGTTTTCGTCGCACCTGCTCAACGAGGTCGAGTTGATGAGCGATGAGATCATTATGCTTGAACACGGCCGCGTCGCCTTAGCAGAGTCGGCGGACAGTCTGCGAGAAAATCACTTTGTTGTTACCACCCAAACGCAGATGGGGGCCCATGAAATCGTTCGATTTTCGGAAGATAGTACGAGCGAAATCCTTTCGTGTCGCAAGCAGGCTGGGACGCTAAGCCTGGTGATTAAAGGTGACCCTGCACGACTGGTAGACCGATTGAGGGCGCATGGCGAAAACGAGGTGGTGGCACGCCCCGCTTCGCTTGAGGAGTCGTTCGTTGCTCGAGCTGGCCGGGATCGTGTTTCTGCAAAAAGCTTGGAGCTGGCCGATGTTCAGTAACCCTGTGGTGTTGAAATCGCGTGCGGTCGCCTGGTATTTCGGGAGGCTCGGGCGTTCCGATCTGCTCGCACGGGCTGGAATTCTGCTGGCGAGTGTCGCCCTGTGTGCGTTCGTTCTACCAACAGCACTAATGAGCGGACCGTCTGGACTTGTGCTGCAAAGCGTAGCACTGTTGGTAATCACTGAATTGTGTGTCGTCAGTCGTTTAGCGTGGGGGATGCTCGAGCCAGGGGCAGATCATGCGTTGGGCAACCTGAACGTCCAACCGGTGTCGACGCGTCTGTTTGTTTATGTCCGATGTTCGTTGGTCGTCGGAACAAGTGTACTGCTGTTCTTGGTCGCAGCCTGGCTGTTACGCTGGGCCGCGATGCCCGATTTGCCTATCGCCGGGCCAGCGTGCTGTTTGGTTTTGCTGTCAAGTATTCTGAATGCAAGTTTTTTTGCGCCAGCTACACTTGCCGGCCGGTGCGTGGGCCTCGTTGGTGGGATTTCAGCCACATTCGCGTGGTTTGGGATACTGTATTTTCTGACCGGAACTCAGCAGCCATTCTTGTTTGTAGCGGGGCAGGTCTCCTTCTATCCATCGCCCAGCATGCTGGCTCTGGTGGCAGTAGCTAGTTTCATTGCATGCACAGAACTTTGTGTTTGGGGAGCCACAATTCAGCGTCGTGGTGATGTTTGGTGGATTGAGTCGTTCGCGGCGCAAATGTGGGCGAGCGCAGTGGGCCTTCTGCAGACTACCGGATTGCTCGTGCCCAGTGATCTTGCCCGCGGCGCCACAGCCAAAAGCGACCTAGATAAAGCATTCCGATCAAGGTGGGCTGCCCAGGCATGGTATGAGTATCGCACATCCGGATTAAGAGTAGTGTATTTCGGCGGCATGGTCGCGGTGCTCCTCTTTGCGGCCTTGTCATTGACAATTTGGATGAATCCCCAGTCGAAAATAGACTTGGTTTTCTGGTTAATCGGAATCGCTCTGTCGCCGTTAATGTTCCAATTACTCGCTGCCGACGCGGCGTGTGGCCTAAAACGTGAAGGCGATGTTGTGAGCTATTCGAGTTTTCATGGGGCACGTCCGATCAACAACTCCCAGTTGCTACAGGTCAAGCTGCTACTGATCGCTGTGCATACGTTGCTTGGCTTGGTGATTGTTTGTTCGGCCGCCTGCGTGTTTTATTCGCTGTTTGGATGGGAGCGAGTAGAGGTTTCGCCGTTGCTCAGCAGCCAGTTGTTGGAAAACTGGCACTGGTGGATAGCGTTTGTAGTTATGGTCGCCGTTCCAGCCCTATTCTGCCTAAGTGCGGCTATGACCTTGCGATTAGGGTTTGTCATTGTCAATCATCCCCGGCTTTTCTGGGTGATTGCAAGTGTGGTGTATCTGCATGTAATTGGTGTGTTTGTACTTAACTCTCACAAATGGTCGTATCCAGAATATTGGGGGCCCTACTTCTGCGCATTGGCGACAATGATTGTCGTTTGGGCAACATGGAATATCTGGGTAGCGTTCAGAAGTGAGTTTGGTGGACTTCCTTTGCAAGTATTCGCGGTCGTTGTTTGGTTAGCGATCATTCCATGCGCCTGGATTGCTCCGGAGGCGATTCGGGGGCTTCCCTGGTCAGTTCTCTTTTTAGCTGCCTCAGTTGCTTTGGTACCTTTAGTGGCTTTCGTTTCACTGCCCGGCGCGCTGGCAAAACTAAGACATGGCTAGTTGTGGTAGGCTGATGGTTTCGCGCGGCTTGGATGATTTCCACAATCGAACAGTAGCTCCAATGCAATATTTCGTAAGTGACGGACGCGAACGTGGGCTCGAGGCCGCCGAGCCCGACATACGTAAAGAGATCGAGGCAGAGTATGCCGCCCAGATTGCAACCGCATCCTTCGTGCAGAGGTGGTGGATCAAACGGGAAATAAGCAAGCGTGTCTCTAAGCGTCTAGCTGACATCTATCCCCCTGACGCCTTGTATTGATTGCATGCTGTCGTTCGTTCGTTGGTGACGATCCTGCGCAGCCGCAGGTATTTGCCCAAGCTGATCCACCAAGAACGCAACGGCTGGGACGTTAGTGCACTCGGCCTGAAATCGCTTCGCATGGCTGTATGGCGGCACCATGTTCGCATTGGATACGACTTTGGTACAATCTTGGGTCCGGTCGTGGTGCCGCCAATGGCGCTCGACGACCTACAAGGCGGCATCGGCAACTGTATTGCTCTGGAATTCCGGTAGCCGCATCGATTAACGGCGGTCTGCGAATAGCCCAGGACAAGGTCTTGACCGAAACGAACCACCCTTCGGCACCTCATCAAAGAACTCGGCACGACCATGCGTCCGAAACGGCGGAAGACTATGTCGAGGCGGTTGCGGACATCATTGACGCTGAGGGAAGTTGTCGACTGAAAGATCTGGCGCAACGATTCGCGGTCAGCCATGTTACAGCTAACCGCATCGTTGCTCGGTTGGTTAGCAAAGAGCTCCTAAGCACGGAGCCGTATCGGCCCATTGAATTGACGTCTGCCGGTCGAAAGCTTGCCCGCGAATGCAAAGATAGGCATCGAATCGTCCATGCTTTCTTGCTGGCTATCGGCGTTGATGAGCAAACAGCAGCCATCGATGCTGAGGGTATCGAGCATCATGTTAGCAAGAAGACCCTTGCGCGTTTTGAGGCATTCATTACGCAGAAAGATGCCTCATAACCCCTGGCTGTTGGTCGACGTGTCGACCGCGAATAAACCTTAGATCTACA
>DNPC01000860.1 GCA_003501565.1 Planctomycetaceae bacterium
AAAAACCGGCTCGGGACACCTCAGATTCTCGCCAATTGGCAACACAATTGGAGTGCCGCAGCAGCCGATCTCGATGGCGATGGAGATGAAGATATCTTCGTCGCAAGCCAGGGTCCGAATCGAGTCTATGTGAACGATTCCAGCTCAAGTAAGGAATCCGAGTGACGTTTTTCAAGCGAGATCGGTTTTGGCCACTCCGCAGCCAGCCACTCTGCTTCGCAAGCGGTCCAATGCCTTTAGGCACCGCTTGGCCGTCCCAGACTTTGAAATGCCGAGTACAGCCGCGGCCTCTGAGATCGAAAGCTGTTCGAAATGCCGCAAAAACAACACCTCGCGATCCTCATCGCACATTTGGTCTAAGCAATGTAGTACCAGGGCTTGCATCTCGCGTCTCATCGCTTTTCGTGAGGGGGTCGAGCCGCTTTGACTAACAATTTCCTGAGCGAGCGAAAAAGAACTGAGTTCGCCTGCCGTCTGCTCGCGTGTTGCATCTCTCTTTGCCGCCCCTAGGTGTTTGCGGTGGGCGTCAGCGACTTCGTTTAACGCGATCCTTCGGAGCCAGACGTAGAAGGGCTGTTCAGAGTCGAACCTGAAGCTTGAAATGCTCTTCGCAGCTTGTAAGAGTGTGTCTTGAACGACGTCCGATTCGTCGACGCGATGCCGTAGAAGCGCAGGAAGTCGCAACTGCACCAGCTTGCGGAGCTTATCGCGATTAGCTGAAAGCAGTTGATCCAATGCCCACTCATCGCCCGCCGCTACTCGGTTTTCCAACGATTCGGTATCTTCGGACGAAAGCTCAGGCATATGAAACGGGAGACGGAGTCTCTCTGATCCAAACTCAGTTTCTGGGGACAGCTTCGCACACAACTTTAGATCAAATCTACACTACTTTGGATTGATTGCAAGATTTGGGGTGCCGCGCCGAGCAACCCTAGGAACCAAGCCTTATTCGGAGTTCTGTCACCAAACTGATTGCCATACTGAAACCTCACGACCGTGACACCCCGAGCTTGAAGTCCCACGATCTTCGTGGAGGGTGATCCGGTAATCAGAAGCGGCAGTTGAGAGCCAAACAACCTGGGTATTACTGGTTGATCGTTTGTGACGAATAACAATCGGGGAGATTTGGCAGGTATTCAAGCAGTTCTTACACTCGCAAAGGCAGCTGGTCTTTTGATGAGCGACTTTCCAGCGCGATTGCCAAGTCTTGAGTGCGAGTGCTCGCAGAGCTGATGCTAAGTCCACACGCTTTGCCACGTGGGTCCTGTTCTACATGGAAGGGCTGTCAGCATTACTGTTTTGGTATCCGAAGCTTCGCAAGAGTTGACATGTGGATCTCTGCCGAAAGAACACATCGACGTCGATGACGATAGAGGGCTTGAAAACGGCTCAGCCACAACAAGGAAATCTCGCAAATGCGACCGATGCAACTTCGACGAGCCACTTTGAGGCTGAGGATGGACAACTCGATGTTGGGAGCGAATCCAGCCAGCTGCTAGAGGTGTAGGGTCCATGACGACAAATTTGCGAGTTTGGCAGACTTCTGCCAGACAGCGAGGTGCCACGCTTCGGCAGATTTGAGGGCACTCTGAAGCGAACATACTTTCAAATTATCTGGCTTTGCCGAAATCGGCGTGATACCGAAGGTGCTAACTCAGCGTAGCTGCCTATCTAGTTCGTCGGTCGCTCTCTTCGTCCGCAGCGAGAAGCGTTGCGAGTTTTAGTTCGGTAATGGATTGGACGATGGTTGCGTGTTGGGCCATCAGCTCTTCGGTGGCCATGCCGTTTTCGACGAGGACATTGAATGAATGCAGAATATACGCGCCGCATCGCTCGTATGGGTTTAACTCCTTACGCAGAACTTGATCGATTGGGGATGCAATCACTTGCCGCGCGGCGTCGTTTATGCGTTTGATGTGTGTTTGAACTCGCAGCAGGTCAACGGAATCGATTTCATATTCTGGATCACAATACTCTGTCATGCATCTGTGATAGCGGGTTCCTCCACCAATAGCAAGCAGAACCATTGCTATCCAAAGAAACCGGCTAGAAGAGCCCCAGTTGTCTTACCTCACCATTTCCCTGCTGCCGTTCGTCTTGCTCTGGTGGAGCGTTGCGATCAGGCGGAGTGCCAGGTGGTTCTGCCAAACGGCCCAACCACGCAGGCCGTTGAGCCCAAGGTTTATCGCGGTCATCTGGGCGGCGCGATGGTCGACGTCCTGTCCGGTAAATTCCCAATGCGGTTGGTGCTTTGCTACGCTCAGAAGCATGCGGCCCGAGCCACAAGCTGGATCACAAACAGACCTTGATTCATGAGTTCTTTCGGTCGGTACACCTAGTCCGGCCATTACTTCACAGACGCTATCCGGTGTAAAGAATTGGCCTCGCTCACCGTGGGATATAGCTCCGGTAAACACGTCCCCCAGGACATCTTGCCGGGTTACTTCCATGGCATCGATTAACGCATGAAACGCCTCTTTAAGCGTATCGATGCCACGATTTCCAGCTGAGCCTTTCTTGTAGCCCTTTTCTAGTACGGCGAAGTACTCTTCTTCCATCGTTCCACCGGCTAGCGAGCAACGCGAGACTGCCAGGAAGTCTTCAAACACCTGGCCTCGGCTCAGCCCGACCTGGTTGCTAGCGCGGTCAACTAGTTCGACCAGTGACTTGCTTTGACGTAACGAGTATTGCTCCCGTGCCATGGCTGGCATAAAGCACGGGCGGGATGGAATGTCAATCATCTATAGCGCGACATTGTCACGTTTCGGCGAAGTGCATACAATCGCTCTGGTGTTGCTGCAGCTCCAGGGAGATTCCTAATGCCTAGAAGCCGTTATTCGATTACAGCCGATGATGTGTTACATGTTACGGAATACCTAACCAACCAGCTTCATGATCACCGATTAGACGCGTGTGAAGACGAAGAGAGTTACGAGCAGTTTGAAGAAGCGATTCACACTCCCGGCGGCAAGAAGAAGCGAGCGGAAGCCCTCAACGCGTGGTGTGAGGCGTTTTTGAATAGAAACGAGTGGAAGCGACTCAACACCAATGTGCGGAAGCGGCGCCAACGGTATCTACGGCACAACGACTACGCGACGTTGACGGTTTCGGCTCGGTCGCACGAGTTGTTGCAGCAGCTGTCTGCCCGCGACAATGTCACATTTTCCGACATACTGGAGCATTGCTTGTCGAAAGCCGTCAAGTCTTCTCGGAAGATCCCGCGTTCTCGATAACTTAGTCCGGCAGCGCGTCCGCAATCAGCCCGCGTACAAAGTCCGATACATGTTCGTCACGGTCGAAGCAGTACCGACGTAGACGTCCGTGGAGTGTTCGATCGAGGTCAAACGTCAGTCGGACTGGCTTGAGTTGGCTTTTCGGTTCTTCACCTTCTACCCACTGATCAAGGTTCGCCTCGACCTCAGTCTCTTGTTTAGTTTGTGGCCGTGCTGAAATGGCTACGGTTTTCTTCGTCAACGTTTCCTCCTGAGTTCAGTTACAAATGCTTTGACTTCGGTGATCGCTTTGGCGTTTCCACTCTGGTGAACGGTCTCCCCGCTGGAGGCTGTTTCCGCAAATGCCACTCGCTGTCCGAAATCTGCTTGCAGGACGGGCACATCGAGTTCCCCGAGAGCTTGACGAACGTCCCTGCCGATGGCCGTGTTGGCAATGCGGCGGTTGATCGCGATCACACAGACAAGACCTGGCTTGAACACTTGAGCCTCCCGAACGATGTCGACAGTCTTGGCAGCTTCCCACACGTCGAACGGTGATGGCTGGATTGGGACAATGACGAGGTCCGCAGCTAAGACGATCGACTTGAGTATCTCCGCTGCCCTGGGCGGTCCGTCGATGATGATGTCGTCGTAGTCGG
>DNPC01000065.1 GCA_003501565.1 Planctomycetaceae bacterium
GCTCGCCGCGGCCCTCGAACTACCCGCACTAGACGTGCATTGACAACGAATAAGAGCTGCCTACGGTGCTCGTTTTCGAAGTTTGCGTTGGAGGCTGCGACGGTGGATTCCCAGGCGTCGCGCAGCTTCGGAGATGTTGCCGCCACAATCGGCCAGGATGCGATGGATATGCTCCCATTCCGCCTGGGCCAGCGTCGGGACGGGAATACTTTCATCACTTTCGGGTAGATCAATGCCTTCTTCGCCGCGAACGAAGGCGGTCAGGATGTCCTCTGCGTCCGCCGGTTTGGGGAGAAAGTTTGTCGCACCCAATCGAATTGCATCGATGGCTGTGGCAATTGAGCCAAATCCCGAGAGTATCAGCACTTTGGTTGCCGGCGAGATACTCTTGAGCTCCTGAAGCAACGCCAATCCGGGCTTGCCTGGCATCCTCAGATCTAAAACGGCCAAGTCCGTCGGGTCGGCCGAGAAGACCACCAAAGCTTCGTCATAGTTGCTCGCGACGGCGACGCGGAATCCACGTTGTTGAAATGCGAGGGCCAGCCGGTCGCGTAGCACGATGCTATCGTCGACGAGTAGGATGCTGCTGGCCGCCAACGAAGCTGACTCGGGGACAGTCCTGGCCTCACTAGCCGGAGTGGTCACCGGACCTTGGCCAGCAAGCTCAGTTTGTGCGTTTGGAGAATTCTCGGTGGAATCATTCACTAGTTGAACTCTTCTCTACGCAAGTCGTTGGGTTCGGAAATAACGATGCCGACCGTGTCATTATAGCTGGAGCAACCAGTCTATGAGGGCGGATTGGTGGGCAAACGAATGGAGACTTTCGTGCCTTCGCCTGGAATGCTGGAGTAATTGATGGTCCCGCCTAAACGCCGCACGACGTTTTCTGTCAAATAGCTGCCCAGTCCCATTCCGCGCCCGGGCTCCTTTGTAGTGAAGAACGGCTCGCCGATTCGCTCAAGGACTTCGCTGGTCATCCCTTCTCCGCTGTCAATGACATCGATTATCCACGTGTCTGAATCGGTCCGTGCGCTCATCAGTACACTCTTGTCCGTTGGGCTGGCGTCCAGCGCGTTTTGGAGCGTATTGCGAATTGCTTGCGCTACTGCCTGCAGCGGCAATACAGATTGATTTTCACCCCCGTGTACTTCGACATCGATACGCTCAGGCTCTCGGAGCGATAGCAAGGATTCGTCGCAAAGCTCATCCAGCTCTACCGGCAGCAGGCGCTCTCCTGCTGCTTCGCCCGCGGTGCTAGTCATCCTGTCCAAAATCTGTCGGCAGCGATCAAGTTCGCTTCGAATGAGATCAACGTCATTGGTAATCGCTGGTGGAGCGTCTTGTTTCTGCAAGGCCAACCCCAGCTCTTTGGCGACGACGGCGATGGTGCTCAAAGGGCTTGCCAATTCGTGCGCCGCTCCAGCAGCGAGCGTTGCCATAGCTTCCAATTGACGGTTTCGAATCCTTGCATCCTCAGCACTTTTGAGTGCCTCTTCGCGGCTACGCAATTCATTCGTGAGCGCCGTGATGAAATAGGTTATAACACCACTGCACGTCGAAAATGATACCAAGAAACCGATCCGTGGAATTGTCCAAATCCCAGTTCCGCTATCGCTACTGACCGGATTGCCGCTCGACAAAGCAGCAATAGGCACGTTGGTGTTTAAAAGTACCGTTACTCCCAGCACCGTCGCAAACCAGATTATCCACGCCCAGGCGGGTGACAGAATCGCACCTGCGACTGCGATGTTCACAAAATAGAAAAGCGCAAACGGATTAGCCAGGCCCGCGGACAGGTAGAGCATGCCCGTCAGTACAATGATGTCAGAAAGCATGAGTGACGAAACAATGTGTTCACTCGGCAGACGGTCGGTCAGTTGTAGGCCCGATATTCCAAGTCGACGCAGCCAAACGGCATACGCGATATTGGTCAAGGCAGTGGTGGCTATCAGTCCGCTGATCGCCAACCAAGGTAGTTCGATGCGGAGTACAAACACGACGGCCGCCAAAACGGCCAACTGCCCGGCAACTGCTACAAAACGCAGTTGTTGAAGCCAAATCGCCGACTCCAAAGTGGGGTCGGCTTGAACGTGCGGGCGAATGATGTTGGGAAGGGCCATATCTGGCTGTTCTCGTTGGTCAGAGAGCTACTGCAGACGCGATGACTTGCCGCCAGGAATTATGGTTTTGAACAGATCTGTGCATCCAAGTGGGCGTGTTGTCGAGAATGACTCTCCCGCGCCAAAACCCGCTGCGGCACCAGTTGTCAATGCTTGGCCGCGGACACGCTCTAGGATCGCTTGTTTTTCGGGTGGGAACTGCGTCTTGTAACACAGGACTGACTCGATTTTCTGATCGAGAAAATCTGTTATGTCGACGGTGATGGTCGACCCGAATTCACTTGCCGGCTGAACGTAGCCGAGGTGAAAGTACAGCTGCGCAGAGATTGTGTGGACCGGCAATCCATTGAAATAGTCGTCCCACTTCGTAAGCCGACTGTAGAAGACTGCCGCATCTGTAATTTGAATAGCTTGATGGTGGTCCGGCGAAGCCAGCGGAGTCTTCGTGCCAAAACCGATGACCATTGAAGGGCGATGTCGGCGGAACTCTGTCGCCAATGCAACGCGGGTTTCGAAGCTATCAAACAACCTGCGATTCTCCAGCGGCAATATCTTGCGCATGGCAATCCCCAGTCGCTCCGCCGCCGCGTCTGCTTCGCGAAGACGCACGTCGGGGGATGGGCACCGTGGAGTCGGTTCACCGTTGGTTAAGTCGATAATGCCAACGCGATATCCTTGAGCAGCGAGTTTGGCTAGTGTGCCGCCACACGCGATTTCGACGTCATCGGGGTGGGCACCCACTGCGATGACATCTAACTGCATCGCCTGATTCTCATCCACTTCGACATTCCTTCGGTTTTGCTAGGAAGTAGCTACAGAGTTATAGGGATTTGCGTCGGTTGCTGACGGGGCAACCACAATCTGCTAAAACCAGTTTCGTACAAACTGCTCCGGTCGTTAAGCAGGGCTGGCATATTTGCTGCTGCTTATTGGCAGCTTGCTCCCGTAACGTGTTCAAAAGGTCTCTGGGCTCTGAAATTCGTTTTGGTCCCCTTCCCTTCCTTTTTGGCTTCTCTTCTCTGTATGGAGATTCTCTCGTGACCAATGTTCAGTTAGCCATGAAATCGAATCATCGAATCACCTGGGGATTCGTGCGCGGTAGCCTCCTGTTGCTCGTTGGGATCGCGACGATGCCAGGAACGATTGCGGCCGATGTACAGCCGTTGCAAGTCGGCGCGGCGGCACCCAAATTTGAGCTACCGGGCGTTGATGGTATGACATATACGCTCGAGGATTTTGCAGACGCAAAAGTGCTGATGGTCGTTTTTACGTGCAATCACTGCCCGACGGCACAGGCATACGAAGACCGTATCAAGCAAATGCATAAGGAATATGCAAAGCGCTCGGTCGCAATAGTGGCAATCTCACCGAATGATGACCAGGCCGTGCGGCTAGATGAGCTTGGGTATACGGATCTTGGAGACTCGCTCGAAGACATGAAGTTAAGAGCTAAATCGGCTGGGTTCAAATTTCCCTACCTATACGACGGGAAAACGCAGAAAGCTTCGAAGGAGTTCGGAGTCCTGGCAACTCCGCACGTCTATATTTTCGGTCCGAAACGCCGTTTGCAGTATGTAGGGCGAATCGATGACAATGAAATCGGTCCACCGAAAAGGCATGACGCTAAGATCGCCGTCGATGAAATTCTGGCTGGCAAACCCGTCACGATTCCTGAGACTCGCGTCTTCGGTTGTTCTACCAAGTGGTCGGATAAACGCGAGTCGGCAAAGAAAGCTATTGCGAAGTGGAATGAAGAAAAAGCAGAATTGCAAGTGGTCACGCCGGAGCAACTCAAGGGAAGACTGACTGCCAAGGGTAAGAAGTATCGCTTGGTGAATGTTTGGGCTACATGGTGCGTGCCATGTATCGAAGAGTTAGATGACTTGGTCGAAATCAACCGGATGTACCGCAAACGTCCGTTTGAACTGATCACTATCAGTGCGGATGCACTTCGCGCGAAAGATCGGGCACTGGAAACACTCAATGAGAAACATTGCTCGGCTACGAACTTGATTCTCGATGCCGAGAGCCGTGATGAGTTGTTTGATTCAGTGGACCCCAAATGGAAGGGGGCTGTTCCTTACACTGTCCTTATCGATCCCGATGGCAAGGTCGTGCATCGGATTCACGGCGAGTTTGAGCCGCTTGAACTTAAACGCGAAATCGTAGAGCGACTGGGGCGGACCTATGCGGCACAGCGGTAGCCAAACCCATTGAATTCGTGGTTGACCTGCTCAAGTCAGCCACGGCGGCAAAAAAAACGGCAGGAACATGAGACGCGATGTCTCAATGCCCTGCCGAAGTGTGATCAGGTCGAATTTGGTTTGCTGGGGCGTTACGCTTGGAACGAGCTGCCGCAGCCGCAGGTCTTGACTGCATTCGGATTTTCGAATGTGAAGCCCTGCTTTTCGATGCTGTGGTACCAATCAACTGTCGTGCCGTCTAGGTACAACGCACTCTTCTTATCGACCACAACGGCGACGCCGTGATGTTCGTAACGGGAATCGGCTGCGTCATCGAACTTGTCGTCAAACGCAAGCGTGTAGTTGAACCCGCTGCAACCGCCGCCCGCGACGCCGATTCGTAGGAACATGTCGTCGCCGAACTGATGCTCTTCTTGGAACTTCTTGACCTGATTGGCCGCATTTTCGGTAAGAATGACTGCCATTGCAGAACCTCATCACTTTAATGAACAAAGTGGCAGGGGCGAAGCCGCATTGCCACACAGTTAGCTTTCTACATGTATTTATAAGGCGGCTGTCCACCGCCAGGCAAGTCTCAATTGTAGTTGCATTGCCAAAATGCGTTTCACATCGCGCAAGTTCGAGGCAATCAACTCGAGAGTCTCGGTCTCTTCTGCGTCTCTCTTGCTAATTGAATCGGAGCGCTCGGAAGTGCAGATTCACGAAAATCTCCCACATCGGCAGCCGATTCGCGTTTCTTGGGGCTGAATCCGGATCGTTTTTCCCCTCCGCAGGGGTGTGGGTTGAGGCTGCTAACCACCCGCGTGGACTTCGATCGGAAAAGCAGCGTTTGCGAACCCACTCGTAGCTTGGGAGGCACTTCCGAGCCCAGTCGGTCCACATTAACGCGAGGGGCACGGTGAGAGCGACGGCAGTCGGAAGTCACCACTTTTTTTGTGAGCGGACGCAACATGCAGAGGTGAGCGGAGTTTTATCCGGTGTATCGATTGAATAGTCGCCTCAAGATTCCCTGTTAAGCAGCGTGTAATGGAAACCCAGGCACCGGCACCTTTGCGTTACTTCTCTTTGATGCAGCTGAGCCTGGTTTTGCTCGCCGGCGTCTCCTGCACCTTGGATGCCGTAGGTCAAGAACAGGAAACAGATACTACAGAAAGCGTTTTTGCGATTAGTGAACTCGAAGGCCCTGAACCCGGTAACGACGGCGGTCTTGCGGCTAGCTTATTCCATCCGGCTACATTCAGCTCAGTTGCCGTTGATGCTGGTGCAGATCCTATCGAGTTAGATGTGCAGCCGGTGACCTTTTCCTCTGAATCCAAGGCGTCCAGTGGGTTTCCGACGCTCAGCCAATACGGTGTCCTTAACTATCCCACCAGCGGCATGCGGAGTATCCAGGACGCTTGGCAACACCAGGTGTTTGCACTGGTAAAACTCATTGTGATACTGATCGCAGTTTTTCTCTGGTTGGGAGGCCTGCGAGTCGTAATGGACGGCAACGTTCGCGAGAGCGTTGAAGCCGATTCTCGATCAACGGTCCGCACCTGGGCCGGTGTGTTGTTTGTGGTTGGAGTGGCCGCATTACCTGCTTCTCTGTTGTTACCCGCCTCAGCGATGGGGGGGCTGATTTTACTAGCCGGCGTCGTCCTGCCCTATTCAATGTTTGTCAGCTGGCAACATGCACACGCCGAGAATCCAGAAGCAAAAATCAGCTGGTTTCCGGTTGTAAAGAACCCCACCGAGGCAAGGCCTGTTTTCGAGGCGATTGAGACGGACGAAGCGTCTGGAGAGGAAGTTTCTGTTCCGATCCGATTGGTCGGTAAGTCAGCGCTGCGAGAAAGTACAGGCGGGTTGTCGCAGTCGGTTGAGGACTCACCGGCGTTTCAATATGTCTTGT